>JAQCNG010000252.1 GCA_028275145.1 Halovenus sp.
ATCATCGAGGACGCGCTCGTGATGACGCGAGACCTCGAGTCGGAGTCGACCGAACCGGTCGACGTGGCCACCGTCGCACAGCACGCCTGGGACCACGTCGATACGGGCGACGTCGAACTCCGGGTCGACTGTGACATCTCGGTCGAGGGTATCCCCAGTCAGCTCACCCAGCTGTTCGAGAACCTCTTTCGCAACGCGGTCGAACACGGGGGCGACGTCGGGGTCGTCCGGGTCGGTGGCGCTTCCGGCGGCGAGGCGGGCACGCACGGGTTCTTCGTCGCCGACGACGGTGTCGGCATCCCCGACGACCGGCGCGAGGCGGTGACAGAGGACGGGTACACCACCAGCGAGGACGGAACGGGGCTCGGTCTCTCGATTATCTCGGACATCGTCGACACACACGGCTGGCAACTGGCGGTGACCGAGTCCGAGTGCGGCGGTGCACGGTTCGATATCGAACTTGCCGACTGAGCGGGTGGGGCCCGGGTCCTCCCGGTGTGTGTCCGCCGAGTGCCCACATCCCGGTGTCTGTCGACCGATTCCCGGAGTCTCTCCGGGCGCTGTGACCGAACCCTGTCTCCCGGTCCGTGTTGCTGCCGGGCCGGGAGAACACGATAATATTAGGCTATATTAGGGGCAGATATATAAGCACCCGATTGCTGAGGTAGTAATGCAAATGTCTAACACAGAGGGCACGTCGGAAACCCCGGCGGGTCGAGTTCTTCCAGGGCACACTGGAAGATAACTCCGAGATAACAGACGCACGGATTTTCGACACCACACTGCGCGACGGCGAGCAGACGCCCAGAACGTCGTTCTCGTACACGGACAAACGCGAGATAGCGGCGCGTCTGGACGAGATGGGGACACACGTCGTCGAGGCGGGGTTCCCGGTCAACAGCGACGCCGAGTTCGAGGCGGTGCGCGATATCGCCGGGTCGACGTCGACGACAGTCTGTGGCCTAGCGCGTGTGGTGGACAGAGATATCGAGGCGGCGCTGGACAGCGGTGTCGACATGGTCCACGTGTTCGTCTCGACCAGCGAGGTACAACTGGCGGATTCCATGCACGCCACCCGCGAGGACGCCCGTAGACGGGCCGTCAAGTCCGTCCGTCGGGTAAAGGAGGCTGGGGTCGAGTGCATGTTCTCCCCGATGGACGCGACCCGTACAGAGGAGTCGTTCCTGGTCGACATCGTCGAGGCGACAGTCGACGCGGGCGCGGACTGGGTGAACGTCCCAGACACCTGCGGTGTGGCGACGGCGACGCAGTTTGGCCGACTGGTCTCGACAGTCGTCGATGCCGCCGAGGGCGCACGCGTGGACGTCCACACCCACGACGACTTCGGGATGGCCGGTGCGAACGCGGTTGCGGGCTACGAGGCCGGCGCGAGTCAGGCACAGGTCTCGGTCAACGGCATCGGCGAGCGTGCCGGAAACGCCGCCTACGAGGAGGTGGTGATGGCGCTGGAGTCGGTCTACGGCGTCGACACCGGCATCGACACCACCCACATCGCCGATATCTCGCGGGTCATCGAGGAGAAATCCGGGGTGCCGGTCCCGGCGAACAAGCCGGTCGTCGGTGACAACGCCTTTGCCCACGAGAGCGGCATCCACGCCGCGGGCGTCATCGAGAACAGCGACACGTTCGAACCCGGCGTGATGACCCCGGAGATGGTCGGGGCGGAGCGGGAACTGGTGCTGGGCAAACACACCGGCACACACTCGGTGCGCGAGCGCCTCACAGAGGTGGGTTTCGACCCGACCGACACCGAGGTCCGCGAGGTGACACGCCGCGTCAAGGAGTTTGGCGCACAGTCCGAGCAGGTCACGGTCACCGAGCTGGAGCGGTTCGCCCGGGAGGTGGGGGTCACCCCCGCCGAGGACGAGTCCAGCGAGGAGGTTCACGCGTAGCGATGCGGGCCGTGAGGACCGCGGACTCGGACCGAGAACGGCCGTCGACCCCGCCGCTCTCGGCCGCCGGAACCGCTCCAGCAGGCCGCCGGCAGGCAGTCCCGGCAGCCGCGAGTGTCCCGGTCACAGCCGCGGGCCCACACAATACTTATTACAGTCGGGTGTCTCAGATACGGGTAGATGCAACACACAGCTGGCACCGTCGGCAGTCGCGCAGCCAGCATCCGTATTGTAGGGGCTCACTAGCCCCTTTGTTTCTCACCCCACTGTCCGGTCGGTACCGCTCTACGAACGCCCAGCCACCCATGCAATCATGAGCAAGCGCACACCAGTGAAACGGACAGAACAGGACGACGAGGAGCACCCGTCGGAACACACAGGCGACGGGGAGCACCCGTCAGACAGAGGCGACAGCGGGTCGCCGACAGACGAGCAGCCATCCGACCCGGGTGTCGAGACCGGCGCGGAGTCTGTCGTCGCCGGCCTGGAGAACGCCGGCGTGGAGTACATGTTCGGCGTCACGGGCGGCGCGATAATGCCCGTCTACGACGCCCTCTACGAACACGAGCAGATCACCCACATCACGATGGCCCACGAGCAGGGTGCGGCCCACGCCGCGGACGCCTACGGTATCGTCTCCGGACGGCCGGGGGTCTGCATGGCCACCTCCGGTCCGGGGGCGACGAATCTCGTGACCGGTATCGCCGACGCGAACATGGACTCGGACCCGCTCGTGGCGCTCACGGGCCAGGTCCCCCGGGACTTCGTCGGCAACGACGCCTTCCAGGAGACCGACACCATCGGCGTCACGAAGCCGGTCACGAAGTACAACATCTTCTCGGACGACGAGACGACCGTCGGCGACGACATCGGGACGGCGTGGGCGCTGGCCAACGAGGGCCGGCAGGGGCCGACGCTGGTCGACCTCCCGAAGGACGTCACACAGGCCGAAACCGACAGCCAACCGGCCGAACCGTCGACGCCGGACAGTTACGACCCGCCGACGGCGGCCGAGGACGTGATGGTGGCGGCCGCGGCCGAGACGCTGGCGGCCGCCGAGCGCCCGCTCGTGCTCGCGGGCGGGGGGGTTATAAAGGGGGAGGCGACCGAGGAACTGAAGACAGTCGCCCGCGAGCACGAGATTCCGGTCGTCACGACGATGCCGGGGACCGGGGCCTTTCCCCAGACGGACCCACTCTCGCAGGGTATCGCCGGGATGCACGGCACCGGGTACGCGAACCTGGCAATCTCGAACTGCGATGTCATGCTCGCGGTCGGCACCCGGTTCGACGACCGGTTGACCGGCGACATCGCGACGTTCGCCCCCGACGCCGAGATAATCCACATCGACATCGACCCGGCGGAGATCAGCAAGAACGTCGAGGCTGACTACCCGCTCGTCGGCGACGCCGGCGTCGTGATGAAGCAGTTGTTGCGGGCGATGCCCGGCACACCGCCGGCCGAGACCTGGCGCGAGCAGTGCCAGGCCTGGCAGGAGGAGTACCCCCTCGACTACGAGGCACCCGAGGACGAACCGCTCAAGCCCGAGTACATCGTCGAGTCGTTCGACGAGGTCACCCCCGACGACACAATCGTGGCGGCGGGCGTCGGGCAGCACCAGATGTGGGCCTGGCAGTACTGGACGTTCACCGAGCCACGGACGTGGGTGACCTCCCACGGACTCGGAACGATGGGGTACGCGGTGCCGGCGGCGGTCGGCGCGAAACTCGCCGCCCCCGACCGGGAGGTGGTCGCGTTCGACGGTGACGGCTCGTTCCTGATGACCGCCCAGGAGCTGACGGTTGCGGCCCGGGAGGACCTGGATATCACGATTGTGGTGCTGAACAACGAGGCTGTCGGGATGGTCCGCCAGTGGCAGGACGGGTTCTACGGCGGGCGACACATGGCCTCGGAGTACTCGTGGGCCCCGCAGTTCGACAAGGTCGCCGAGGCCTTCGGCGCGAAGGGTCTGCGGGCGGAGACCTACGAGGGCCTCGACGCGACGATACAGGAGGCCCGCGGGTACGACGGCCCGGCGGTTATCGACGCGGTGATCGACCCGACAGAGAACGTCTACCCGATGGTTCCGAGCGGGGGCGACAACGCCCGCTTTGCACTGAACGCGGACCAACTGGAGGGGCTGTGATGTCACGCGGTGAACTCCCCGGGCCGGCGCCCGAGGACCGGATGCAACCCGAGGGGCGGCGCAACAGCCAGGGAATCCGTATCGACCCCGAGACCGAGGCCGAACACCCGCCCGAGCGGGCGGTGTTGTCGGCGCTGGTGACACACGAACCGGGCGTGCTGGCGGAGATATCGGGGCTGTTCAGTCGCCGGCAGTTCAACATCGAGTCGCTGACCGTCGGCCCGACTGTCGACGACAGCCTCGCCCGGATGACAATCGTCATCGAGGAGCCACGGCCCGGTGTCGACCAGGCCAAAAAGCAGTTAGAGAAGCGCATCCCCGTTATCTCCGTGCGAGAGCTCGATACCGACGCCGTCCAGCGGGAACTGGTCATCGTGAAGGTAAACGGCGACCACCCGGACCAGGTCAACGCCATCACCGACATGTACAACGGGCAGACGCTGGATGCCGGTCCCCGGACAGTCACCGTCGAGCTAACCGGCAACCAGCAGAAAATCGACGACGCAATCGACGCCTACCGGCAGTTCGGCATCCGCGAACTCGTCCGGACGGGGTACGCGGCGCTGGCACGCGGCGAGGCCCCCACCGCCCAGGTCAGCCAGCCCAACCAGGCCCCGACAGACGCCCAGGTCGCAACGGAGGAAATATCCGATGACTGACACGGACAGCCGGGCCGACGGAGTCGACGCGACGGTGTACTACGACGAGGACGCCGACCCGGCGGAACTGGACGGAGCGACCGTCGCCGTGCTCGGCTACGGCAGCCAGGGTCACGCCCACGCCCAGAACCTCGCCGACAGCGGGGTCGACGTGGTCGTCGGACTCCGGGAGGGGTCGTCCTCGCGGCCGGAGGTAGAGGCCGACGGTCTGCGCGTGGCGACACCGACGGCCGCCGCCGGGGCCGCCGACATCGTCACGATGCTGATTCCCGACACGGTCCAGCCGGCAGTGTACAACGACATCGCGTCGGAGCTGTCCCCGGGTGATACGCTCCAGTTCGCCCACGGGTTCAACATCCACTACGGACAGATCGAGCCGCCGGCCGAGGTGGACGTCACGATGGTGGCGCCGAAGGCCCCCGGTCACCTGGTCCGCCGGACCTACAAGCGCGGCGAGGGCACCCCGGGCCTGCTCGCGGTCTACCAGGACGCGACCGGTCGGGCACACGCCGAGGGGCTGGCGTACGCGCGGGCAATCGGCTGTACACGGGCGGGGGTCATAGAGACGACGTTCCGCGAGGAGACCGAGACGGACCTGTTCGGCGAGCAGGCCGTGCTGTGTGGCGGCGTCACCGAACTGGTGAAGGCGGGCTTCGAGACGCTCGTCGAGGCGGGCTACGCGCCCGAGATGGCCTACTTCGAGTGTCTGAACGAGCTCAAACTCATCGTCGACCTGATGTACGAGGGTGGACACACCGAGATGTGGAACTCCGTCTCGGACACCGCCGAGTACGGTGGCCTGACCCGTGGGACCGAGGTTGTCGACCGGGCGGGGATGGAGGAGATTCTCGAGGGTGTCCAGACCGGCGAGTTCGCCCGCGAGTGGATTACCGAGAACCAGGCGAACCGCCCGGCCTACCGCCAGTACCGCGAGGCAGAGCAGAGCCACCAGATAGAGCAGGTCGGCGACAGCCTGCGCGAACTGTTCGCGTGGGACGAGGCCGACGGGGGGGACGCGTGACGTATCACCATCCGTTCGGTACGGACAGTGGGGCACGGACAGCGAGCGAGCGAGCACAATCGAGGCAACACCGATGACGGCAAACACCACCACGACCGAGGCACAGGGACGACCAGACAGCACACCACCCGGGGCGACGATGGGCGACGTCGACCAGACACACCCAGACACGAACGAGACGTTCGGGTTCACCGTGTACGGACGCGGCGTGGTCACGGACGGCGGCCGCGACACCGAGGAGGAGTCCATGAAGGACGTAGACCACGAATCGGACACCGGAGGTGCCGACAGGACCTTCGAACGGGGGAGAGACAGCGGCGATGAGTGAGCGCACACTGTACGACAAGGTCTGGGAGCGCCACCGCGTCACCGAACTCCCGAACGGGCAGGACCAGCTGTTCGTGGGGCTGCATCTCATCCACGAGGTGACCAGCCCGCAGGCGTTCGCGATGCTCACCGAGCGAGACATCGAGGTGGCCTATCCGGAGCGCAACTACGCGACGACCGACCACATCGCCCCGACCGAGGCCGCAAAGCGCGAGCGGCCACTGCCCGACGAGGAGGCCGAGGAGATGCTCTCGGCGCTCGAACGGAACGTCGCCGAGAACGACATCACCTTCTTCGGCCTGGACTCGGGCAAGCAGGGCATCACCCACGTCGTCGCGCCGGAACTGGGGCTCTCACGACCCGGTATGACCGTCGCGTGTGGCGACTCTCACACCTCGACGCACGGGGCCTTCGGCTCTATCGGCGTCGGCGTCGGCACCAGCCAGATACGCGATATCCTCGCGACCGGCTGTATCGCCGCGGAAAAACAGCAGGTGCGCCGCATCGAGGTGGAGGGCTCGCTCGGCGCGGGCGTGTACGCGAAGGATATCATACTGAAGATAATCCAGGACCTGGGTGTCGACGGCGGTGTCGGCCACGTCTACGAGTACGGCGGCCCCGCAATCCGCGAGTTGGACATGGAGGGGAGACTCGCGGTCTGTAACATGTCCATCGAGGGTGGCGCGCGGGCGGGCTACATCAACCCCGACGAGACGACCTACGAGTACCTCCGCGGGCGCGAGTACGCCCCCGAGGGGGAGGCGTTCGACGAGCGCCGCGAGTACTGGGAGTCGGTCCGCTCGGACGAGGACGCCGTCTACGACGACGTGGTCACAATCGACGTCGACGACATGGACCCGATGGTGACCTGGGGTATCAACCCCGGTCAGGTGGTCGAACTCTCGGAGCCGGTGCCACGGCCCGACTCCTTCGAGGCCCGTTCGGACCGCGAGGCCGCCGAGCGCGCGCTCGAACACATGGACCTCGACCCCGGCGAGTCGATGCTGGGCTACGACGTGGACGTGGCGTTTCTGGGGACCTGCACGAACGGCCGGGTCTCCGATTTCGGGGTGGCCGCCGAGATTCTGGACGGCCGGACCGTCGACGAGAGCGTTCGCGCGCTGGCGGTGCCGGGGTCGGAGACAGTCCGCAAGCGCTGCGAGGCGCGGGGACTCGACGAGACGTTCATCGAGGCCGGCTTCCAGTGGCGACGCGCTGGCTGTTCGATGTGTCTGGCGATGAACGACGACTCACTCGAGGGCGAGGAGGTGTGTGCCTCCTCGTCGAACCGGAACTTCGTCGGTCGGCAGGGTTCGAAGGATGGCCGGACAGTGCTGATGAGTCCGGCCATGGTCGCCGCCGCAGCGGTCGCCGGCGAGGTGACCGACCCCCGGCGGTTCGTCGACGACGCCGCCCGCACCGTGTCGGCCGCGGACGTGGAGGTGGCGGAGTGATGTCGGCACCGGCCCGGCGGGTGCCGACAGCGCTGCTCGGACCGCTGGCCGCCGCGGAGGTGGTCGGATGAGCGACGACCAGCGGATCACCGCCGTCGACGGGACAGGGGTTCCGATTCCGGGCGACGACATCGACACCGACCAGATACTCCCGGCGCGGTTCATGAAGGAGGTCACCTTCGACAACATGGCCGGCTACCTGTTCTACGACGCCCGCCGGGACGAGAACGGCAGGCCGAACGACCACCCGCTCAACCGCTTCGATGGGGCCTCCATCGCGGTCGTCAACCAGAACTTCGGCTGTGGCTCCTCGCGCGAGCACGCCCCACAGGCGATGATGCGCTGGGGTGTCGACGGCGTCGTCGGCGAGTCGTTCGCCGAGATCTTCCGCGACAACTGCAAGTCACTGGGCATCCCCGCGGTGACGGCCGACCACGAGGCGGTCGTCGCCCTGCAGGGGTGGATCGAGGACAACCCCGACGGCGACGTCGAAATCGATGTCGAGCGCGGGACGGTCAGCTACGATGGACGGACCGTCGAGGGCCACATCGACGACGCGATGCAGGAGGCGCTGCTGGGTGGTATCTGGGACACGACGGCGCTGATGTACTCGAACCGCGCGAA
>JAQCNG010000185.1 GCA_028275145.1 Halovenus sp.
TCTGGTGGGTGGTGAGACGTGGTCAATCGACGACGAGGGGGGCGTCGTCGGCGAGGCGGGCCGGCGTGTCGGCGGCGCGAGCGGGGTCGACCTCTACGACGTGAGCGACCCGACCAGTCCGGAACGGCTCTCGACAATCGAGCCACCGGGCTCGTACGACCAGACAACCGGTGGCTGGTTCACCACGTCCCACAACGCGGATTTCCGTGGCGACAGACTGTACACGTCCTGGTACTTCGGCGGCGTCGCGGTCCACGACGTGGGCGACCCCGCCGCACCGGAGGAACTGGCCCGCTGGCAGCGGCCACGCGAGACGAGTTTCTGGACCGCACAGGCCGCCGACGGGTTCTACGTCGGGAGCAGCACGAACCTCAGTGCGACGTTCGGCGGGCCAAACGAGACCCGTGAGGCGCTGTACACCTTTCCCGACGAGGCGGGCAGTCAGGCCGACCCGCCGGCACTGACCGACGTCCCGGAGGACCTGGTCGACGTCCAGCCGCGGGAGCTTCCGGAGGTGGACCGACTCGGTGCGAGCGCCAGTCGCGTCGTCGACGGTCCCACGAACGGAAACGGAGACGACGGAACCGGGCAGAACGGCGACGACGGGAGCAACGGAGAGACCGACGATAGCGGAGCAGACGGGGGTGAGACGGGTGACGACGGCGGAGCAACGGACGACGGCCAGACCACGGGTGATAGCGACGACGCGAGCGGCGGCGACCCGGAGGCCGGAGACACCAGCGGGTCGGGGGACAGTGGCGGTGACGATGGCGCGGGCCCAGGCCTGGGTGTCGGGGCGGCGCTGGGGGGACTGGGTGGCTATCTGCTCGCCCGGCGTGCAGGCGAATTAACTGACTCCCGGGGCGAGTAGACAGCGATGTCGAGCGCGAAAGGCGACCGGCGGGAGCGAGAACTCGTCAACAGACTCGACGAGGCGGGGTTCGCGGTGATGCGTGCCCCCGCGAGCGGCAGCGCAACCGAGCGGGAACTGCCGGACGTTCTCGCGGGTGACGGTGAGCAGTTCTACGCCATCGAGGCGAAATCGTCGGCCGGGGACCCGATCTACCTCGACGGCGAGGAGGTCGAGGCGCTCGTTTACTTTGCGCGCAACTTCGGAGCCAAACCCCGCATCGGCGTCCGGTTCGACCGCGAGGACTGGTACTTTTTCCACCCCGACGACCTGTACACCACCGACGGCGGCAACTACCGGGTCAAGCGGGAGACAGCACTCGCGGACGGCACCGACTTCGCCGAGTTCACCGGCCACTCGGAGAAGGTCACGCTCCAGGAACTGGCCGAGGAGCGAGACGACGGGGACGGCGACGAGGAGACCCGGGAGGTGCTCGCGGCGGTTGCCCGCGGTGACCTCTCCGTGGAGGACGGCGTAGAGATGCTGGACTGAGCACCCGACCACGACAGGCAGACTGCCGGTGGTAACCAACAGACACGATTGGCTGTAGACCCTCGGGCGACACGATGGTGTGGCTGGACCTCGCCGTCTGGACGCTCGCGGTTTTGCTGTTCGTGGTCGGTGACTGGGCCACGACCCGGTACGGGCTCTCGCGGGCTGGGCTCGTCGAGCGGAACCCACTCGCCCGGCGCGCAATCGCCCGGTTCGGCGTCACCGCGTCGTTGCTCCTGCTGAAAAGCGCCGCGCTTGTTGTCGCGGTGTCGGGGTATCTCTACGCCGGCGGCGACGCCTCGACGGCCGCCTATCGACTGCTGTTCCCGCTCGTGGTGTTGCTGGTCGGACTGGTGACGACGCTCTACAACCTGTGGGTGCTGGTCGCAAACCGGAGCAGATAGCGGTTCCGCGGCGAGAATCCGAAGACAGTTTATCAGTCGGCCCAACAGTGAGGTATGGCCGTTGCAGGACTCAGGTCGAACGTCCACGACAGGGTCTTCGAGACGACTGTTGCTCTCTCGGTGGTTGGATTCCTGCTGGTCGTCGGCACCTTCGCCGGCTGGTTCGAGGGTGTCTACCCGTCGCTGGCAGCGGGCGAGGTGAGGTTCCTCGCGCATCTGATCGCCGCAATCAACACGACCGCCCTGCTGTCGCTGATTGCCGGGGTGTACTTCATCAGGACCCGCCAGATAGAGCGTCACCGCGCCGCGATGGTGCTCGCGTTCACGCTCATCCTCGCCTTTCTGGTGGTGTATCTCCTGAAAGTCGGCGGCGGGTTCGAGCGCGAACTCGTCGCCGGTGACGCCGTTCGGGTGGTGTATCTCCTGATGCTTGCCGTCCACATCCTCCTCTCTATCGTGTCGATGCCGCTCGTGCTGTACGTGGTGTTGCTCGGTCTGACCCACTCACCGGCCGAACTGACCGAGACACGAAAGGCCCGCGTCGGCCGACTCGCCGCGAGTGCGTGGATTCTCAGCCTCTTTCTGGGGGTGGTCACCTACGTGATGCTCAACCACGCGTTCGACAGTCGGCCCCGGGACGCCGCGCTCCTGTTCGCGCTCGCGGCTCCGGCACCGCTCCGGGCGACCCTCCGCGAGCGTCTCGACGGGGTCCGGGTGTGGCTGCGCCGGGTGGCCTCGCGGGTACGGGCGGGTTCGCTGGCGGTGAGACGGCGCGCGTACCACAGACACGGAGACAGCACGCTTAGTATGCTGGGAAGCAAACAGGTAGCATGGGACAGACAGCCGACAACAGGTCGTCGAATCGAGGTCGGTATCCGGACCGATGACAGACCGGGATGTGTCAGTTCGGGACGAGCCACCGCAGGCGGGCATCGATGCCGCCCGGCGTCTCGTCGAGACGGTGGTGACCAACGTCGAACAGGTCGTCGTCGGCAACCACGACCAGATAGAGCACGTGGTGACGACGCTCCTCGCGGGCGGGCACGTCCTGCTGGAGGACGTTCCGGGCGTGGGGAAGACGATGCTCGCGCGCTCGGTTGCGGCAAGCATCGAGGGTGAGTTCCGGCGCATCCAGTTCACGCCGGACCTGCTTCCGTCGGACGTGACCGGGGTCAACGTCTACAACGAGGCCAGCGCGGAGTTCGAGTTCCGTCCCGGCCCCGTGTTCGGCAACGTCATGCTCGGTGACGAGATAAACCGGGCACCGCCGAAGACACAGTCGGCGCTACTGGAGGCGATGGAGGAGAGTCAGGTGACCGTCGACGGTGAGACGCGGAGTCTCCCGGACCCGTTTCTGGTCATCGCGACACAGAACACCGTCGAGACTGACCGGACCTACGACCTGCCGGTTGCCGAGCGGGACCGGTTCACCAAACAGCTCTCGCTGGGCTACCCCGACGGTGAGGAGGAGCGTGACCTGCTCGGACGGGTGGTCGGCAACCACCCGATAGAGGAGCTCTCGCCGGTTGTCTCGCTCGACGAGGTCCGCCGGGCGCGCGCGACGAGTGCGGCCGTCACCGCGGCAGAGCCAGTCAGAGAGTACATCACCCGCCTGGCCGCCTACACCCGCGAGCAGGCGAACATCGGGGTCAGTCCGCGGGGCAGCATCGCACTGCTCCGGAGTGCGCAGGCCCGGGCCGTCCTCGACGGCCGCGACTACGTCGTCCCGGACGACGTCCAGTCCGAGGCCCCGGTGGTCCTGCCACACCGCATCGTCGGGGGCGACCTGCGCGGGGAACAGGTGGCAACCGAGGCACTCGAGACCGTTTCACTCCCATGACATCACTCCGTACCGCGAGCGCGTCTGCACTGGATGCCCTCTCGGCGGGGGTCGCGTGGACGCGACGGGGACAGGGCGGGCAGAACCCGGGGCTGACCCGCCGGGGGTGGGGGGTGGTGGTGGTCGTGACCGGTCTGGTCGCGCTGGGCTGGCGCTACAGCCCCAGACAGATAAACGCCGTCGCCGCGCCGGCGCTGGTCGCCCTGGTCGTCGGCGTCGTCAGCGTCCGGCGCGCCCGGTGTCCGGACGTCGAGGTGCGCTCTCCCCCGCCGGGTGTGCCCGGCGACGAACGGACCCTCTCGGTCTCCCTTTCGGGGCGTGGTCTGGCCACCGTGGCAGTCGACCTCCCGGGCGGGATGTCGCTGGCCGACGAGGCCGCCGACAGAGAGATGGCAGTCAGACTGCCGACGACAGTCGAGTGGACTGTCTCGCTCGAACAACGGGGTATCCACAGCGTCGGCCCGCTCGATGTCACGTTCCACGGACCGCTCGGACTCGTCGAGCAGTCTGTCGGGGACACAGCCGAGGTGGAGGTCGTCGCCTACCCGCGCCGGTTCGACCTGACAGAACCGGCCGCCGCCAGGGGGGAACTCCACTCCCGGCCCGACGTGGTCACCCAGGAGTTCGACCGCATCCGGGAGTACAGACCGGGTGACCCGCTGCGTCGCGTCGACTGGAAATCCAGCGCGAAACACCGGGACCTGCACGTCGTCGAGTTCGCCGACCGGGCCGGAAAGGAGGCTGTAGTCGTCGGCGGCGTGGCAATCCGGGAGACCGACGACCAGATGGCCCGGGCGGTTGCGACACTCGCCGAGGCGGCGCTGGATGCCGGACTCGACGTCGGTATCGTCGTGCCGGCCGGCCGGTGTGAGCCAGACAGCGGTGCCGACCACCGCGAGCGCCTGCTCCGGTTGCTCGCACGGACCGGCCCGAACGCCCGCACGGAGGAGTTCTCGCTCTCCCAGGGCGACATCTCCCAGCAGGAGGCCGACATCGTGGTCGACGCCGGTGACCCGCTGATACGGGAGCGCGGGGCCGACCCGAGGGTCCGGACCGCCTACGGCTCGTACTCGCTGGCGGAGCTTCGCAGCACCGGTGACAGCACGACAACGGGGGTAACAGGATGAGACTGGCAGACACCGGGGGGTTGTCCGAGCGCGTGACCGCGCTCACCGACTGGTCCGGGGAGGCCGGGCCGGACGGGGTCACACGGGCCGGAACGCTGCTGGCCACGCTGGTGCTCATCTCCTCGTTCGCGCTGGTGTTGCGCGATATCGTTGCGACGGTCGGTAGCCCGCGGACGCTGACACTGGTGGTGCTCGCCTCGCTGGTGGCGGCGACAGTGGCGTGGCCGGTGGTGACACTCCAGCGGACGGTCCGGGCCGGCGTCGTCACGTTCGTGATTGCGCTGTTGCTGTACGGGTTCGCGGTTCCGGTGGCGCTGCGGCCGACGTTCGCGCTCCAGGGGACACTCGACCTGCTGACCGGTCGGAGCGCGCTCTGGATTGTCAGGGTGGAACTGTGGGCGCTGCTGGTCGCACCCGTTCCGGTTTTTCTCACCTGGCTGTTCGCCCTCGAACGGCAGTACGTGCGCGCTGCCGTGGTCGGTGGGGCCGCCCTCTGCTTTCTGGTTCTGTCCGGGGACGCGGGGCTGTTGATTACGCTTCTCGGTGTCGTCGCCGCGGGTGCGATAGTCGGCCTGGGTGACGTGATGCGCCGCGCGGAGTCGCTGGCGACGGTGGACTCGCTTCTGATTGTGCTGGCGGTGATGGTCGTCACGCCGTTTCTTTTCTCGGTTGTTCCGGGCGGCGCGGCCGGCCCGCTGGGCTTTGGCGGCGACGACACCACGACCATGGAGGAGAACGTCGTCACGTCCGACGGCAGCCTCGAGATTCTGGGTAGCATCGAACAGACCGCAGACGTCCGATTTCTCGTCAGCGGCGAGGAGCCACGCTACTGGCGAACCGGGAGCTACGACCGCTACACGGGCGATGGGTGGATACGCGCCGGCGAGACCCAGTCCGGAACCGGCGGCCTCTCGCCCGCGGACGGCGAAACCGTGAGCTACGAGGTCAGCGCCCGGACCCCGATGTCGGTGCTCCCGGCGCCGTGGCAACCGGTCGGCCTCGACGGTGTCGACCAGGTCGGGGTCGAACCGGACGGGACACCGACTCTCGACGGCACACTCGAGAGCGGTGAGGGCTACACCGTCAACAGCACCGTCCGGGGTGTCTCCCCGGAGCGGTTGGCGGCGGCCGACGGCGCGTATCCGGCCGATATCGAGCAACAGTACACCCAGTTACCGTCGAGCACGTCCGACCGTGTCGCCGAGCGCACCCGGTCGATAGCGGTCAACGCCGAGACACCGTACGAGACGGCGGCCGTTGTCGAGCGGTGGCTGGAGAACAACCGGGCGTACTCCCTCGACGTCGACCGGCCCGACGGTGACGTCGTGGAGGCGTTCCTGTTCGATATGGAGCAGGGGTACTGCACGTACTACGCCACCACGATGGTCGGGATGCTCCGCTCGGTGGACGTCCCGGCCAGACTCGCCGTGGGGTACACCACCGGAGACTCCATCGACGACGACACCTGGGCTGTCCGGGGGAGCAACTCCCATGCGTGGGTCGAGGTGTACGTTCCCGACCACGGCTGGGTCCAGTTCGACCCGACACCGACCGGACCCCGGGAGGCCGCGGAGAACCAGGCGGCCGGAGACCCCGGTGGCGGTACAGACGTCTCCGGGGGCGACGACGGCGAGGCCGAGGCCGGGACGGGCGACGCCGAGATACCGCCCGGGAACACGAGCGAGAACAGCACCGACATCGGAAACGAGAGCAGCATCGACAGGGACCTGCCCGCGGAGGGAACCGCAGACCCGGGCCTCGGGGGGGAGGACGCGCTTCGGGCCGATAGCACGCCGGAGACTGACAACGGCACCGACATCCAGGTGGGCAACGTGACCGAGAGCCAGACCGACGACACCCCGGAGGAGAACAACAACAGGATACAGGTGTCACCCGGGGATATCGACCCCCGAGGCGGTGGGACCGCGCTGCTCGACCTCCCGGCCTACCAGCACGCGTTGCTGGCGACGCTCGCGCTCGTGGGGTTGGGGGCCGCCGTCAGGCGGAGTCCGGTTCCCGATGTCGTGGCCCGCGAGGCGGCGATCAGGTTCCAGCGACGCCGTGACCCCGAGGCCGACATCGAGCGGGCACACGGGCGACTGTTGCTCGTACTGGCGAGGCGCTATCGCCCGCGAGCGGCCGGCGAGACGACCCGCCAGTATCTCGACGCTGTCGAGGCCGGTCCGGCGGCCCGCCGCCTCGCAGCCATCCGCGAGCAGGCGCGCTACGCCGACGAGTACTCCGAGGAGGCTGCCGACGAGGCCGTCGAACTGGTGGACACCGTCAGGAGTTCCTGACCCGGTGACCGTGGCCACCCGCCGCTGTCGGCGGGTCGAGTCGGTGTGACAGCCTACAGTGATTGGCACCTGCCCGGCAGGTTTAAGACGCTCCGTTTGGTACATCTCGATAGGTAATGGCCGGAGAAGTCTGCTCGACGTGTGGGCTCCCCGAGGAGTTGTGCGTCTGCGAGGACGTGGCAAAGGACTCCCAGGAGATAACAATCCACATCGACGAGCGCCGGTACGGCAAGGAGGTAACGATTATCGAGGGATTCGACCCCAGTGACGTGGACATGGACAGTCTCTCCTCGGACCTGAAATCGAAGTTCGCCTGCGGAGGCACGGTCGACGACGACCAGATAGAGCTTCAGGGCAACCACACAGGTCGGGTAGAGGAGTTCCTGCGGAAAAAGGGATTCAACGTGGCCTGACCCTCCAAGCCATCCGGGTCTTCACCGAGCACCGACCGGTCCTGCGAGCGCGCTCAGTTACAGGTGTCTTCGAGTGACTTATTGTGCCTGCACCGTTAGATTAGTAGGATGAGTGATCCGGCGTTCGACGTTGTCGAGTTCGTGCTGACAACTGCCGTCTACGACGAGCGTGAGCGGTTCGAGCCGGACGACCTGCCGCCAGCCTTTCGCCGGCCGTTCTGGAGCGACGGCCGAATCGAGCGACCGCTCGCGGCGGGTGTCGAGGCGGCCCGCGACGCGACCGATGTCGACCGGCCCTGGGAGGCGGTCTCCGGCCTGATGTTCACCGACCACGAGGAGTTCTCCGGGACGCTGTCGCTGACCGACCGCGAGATGGCCGAGCAGTGGTACAGCGAGCGCGCCAGCGAGGCGGACCTGGCCGAGAACCCGGTGCTCTCGGCCCACTTCGACCGTGGCGACTACGAGGAGGCCAGCGAGGGCACCAGACCAGCCCGGGCGGACCGTGCCTTTATCGACGCACTGCTGGAGGAGTACTTCGAGGAGGACGAGGAGATGCTCGACCTCGTCGAGGTGCGAGCGCCCGAGGAGATAGAACAGCCAATCGCGGAGATTGTGCTGACCGAGCAACAGGAACAGGAGGTCGAGAAGATCGTAAAGGCGATCGAACACCGGGACTACCTCGCCAGCATCGGTCTGCGGGAGATCGGAAAGCTCCTGTTCGTCGGCCCGCCGGGAACCGGCAAGACGTCGGTCGCGCGGGCGCTGGCCCGGGAGCTCGGCCTGCCGTTCGTCGAGGTGAAACTGTCGATGATAACCAGCCAGTACCTCGGCGAAACGGCAAAGAACGTCGAGAAAACCTTCGAGGTGGCGACCCGTCTCGCACCCTGTATCCTGTTTATCGACGAGTTCGATTTCGTCGCGAAGACCCGCTCCAGCGACGAGCACGCGGCGATCAAGCGGGCGGTCAACACCCTGCTGAAGAGCATCGACGACGTGTCGCTCATCCGTGACGAGGTGTTGCTCATCGGGGCGACAAACCACCCACACGAGCTTGACGCCGCCGCGTGGCGACGGTTCGACGAGATTGTCAACTTCCCGAAACCCGACGCCGAGATGCGCGCTGCCATCCTCGAGATAGTCACCCGGGAGATGGACATCGCCGACTTCTCGCCGGCAGATGTGGCCGAACTCACCGAGGGTCTGACCGGGAGCGACCTGCGACTGGTGTTGCGCGAGGCGGTACTCGAGGCGCTCACCGAGGAACGGACCACTCTCACACAGCAGGACCTCGTCGAGGCTGTCGAGGAGTTCGAGGAGCGCAACACACTAAAGAACCTCGACATGATCGACGGGGACCACGACGCGCTCGTCGCCGGCGGCGGGTTCGGCGAGGAGAGCGAGGAGAGCCACGACCACGCCCACGACGGAGGTCAGGAGACCGCCCGGGCGGAGGGGCAGGAGCCCGTCCACGACGGTGGGTCCGCGGAGGCCGACGGGGACGGCGAGCAACTGTCGGGGTCGGAACAGGACTGAGTGAGGGGTCAGGCTACCACAATGGAGGTTACCCTACTGGGAACTGGCGACACGACGGGGACGCCGACCGTCGGGTGTGACTGTGCGACCTGCCAGCGTGCGGCCGACCCCGGCGAGGAACTGCGCGAGCAGCTGCGAGAGCAGGGCGCGACGATGACCGCCGGCGGCGGTGTCGAGCGGACCCGGTTCTCGGTCCACGTCCGAAACGAGCAGACAGACGAGTCATTGCTGGTGGATTTCAGCCCGGATTTCCGCCGGCAGTTCCTCCGCGAGGAGGTGCCCCTGCCGGATGCGGCTATCGTCACACACATTCACTTCGACCACCTCGACGGCCTCGGAAACGTCTACCGGTTGTGTGACACACTCGACGTCCATGCGGCCGACGAAACCGACCCGGTCACTGGCGCGAGTGTCGCGGAGACCGTCGCCGACGATTACGCGTATCTGGACCAGGTGTCGGTCGAGCCACAGTCGCCGTTCGAGTCGTTCGAGCTCTGTGGGTTCGATGTGCAACTGGTCCCGGTCGAGCACCCGCCGCTTTTGTGTTACGGGCTGGCAATCGAGGAGCCACAGACGGGCGCGAAGCTCTCGCTGTCCGGCGACAGCAGTTACCACCTGTCCGAGCAGGCGCGGGCGACCCTCGCGGACCCGGACCTGTTTCTCGCGGACGCTATTGTCCCCGCACACCTCTGTGAGTACCACCCGAAGGGCGGCCGACATCACGACGACGCGGGCGTGCCCCGGACGTTCGGGGACAAACACATGACCCGCGAGGGTGCACTCTCGCTGGCGGAGCAACTCGGGGCCGACAGGACACGCCTCGTACACGCCTCTCACTTCTATCCTGCCGACGAGGCGTTCGAGCAACCGCTGGCCGTCGACGGCGAGCGCTACCAGCTCTGAGTGGCTGGCACCGACCCGCCATCAGGGGAGGTAATACCGGACGGCAAACAGACAGGCGAGTGGCACCGGTGCCCGGCGTGCGGTCCTGTCGAGGCCGGGCGCGGGTTTCGACGGGTACACAACAACGGAGCGCCAACCGGTCAGTATGGACGTGGCTGTCGAGGCAGTCGAGGAGATAGACGACGCCGCAGTTCCGGCCGGCATCGAGGGCCCGGAGTACATCCTCTACGGCGGAAAAGGCGGCGTCGGCAAGACGACGATGGCTGCCGCGACGGCGCTGGCGAGTGCCCGCGACGGGACAGCCACACTCGTGGTGTCGACCGACCCCGCACACTCGCTGTCGGACACACTCGAAACGGAGATACCCGACGAACCGGCGCGAATCGGTGACGAGATGCCGCTGTACGCGGCCGAGATCGACCCCGAGGCAGCGATGCAGGACGACCGCTTCGACGACGCGCTCGACGGCGGCCTCGGTGACATGATGGGTGGCGGGTCCGGCGACGCGACTGTGATGGGTGGTGGTCTCGGCGACGCGGACGTGATGGGCGACGACCCCGGCGAGGCGGGGTTGTCCGGGTCCGGGAGTTCGATGCCCGGAAGCGACGAGACGGCGGCGATTCGGCTCCTGCTCGAGTTCTTCGAGGACCCCCGGTTCGACCGTATCGTCGTCGACACGGCCCCGACCGGACACACACTCCGGTTGCTGGAGTTGCCGGAGATGCTCGATTCGATGGCCGGCCGGATGCTCCGGATGCGCGAGCGTCTCGGCGGTATGCTGGGCAATCTCGGGGGTGAGGAGTCCGATGCCGGCACCGGGGGGCTCTCGGAGTTTGCCGAGCGTATCGAGCGACTCCGGGAACGACTCCGGGACCCCGACCGGACCGACTTCCGGGTGGTGCTGGTCCCCGAGGAGCTGAGCGTCCGGGAGTCCGAACGCCTGCTCGAACAACTCGACGCGTTCGACATCCCCGTCGGCACCGTCGTCGTCAACCGGGTCATGCAGGACCCGGAGGAGGTGGCCGACGTGGAGGGGACGTTCGTCGCGCCGAACCACACCGACTGCTCGTTCTGCGAGCGCCGCTGGAAGATACAGCAACGCGCACTCGCCCGGGCACAGGACGTCTTTCGCGGGCACCGGGTGTTGCGTGTGCCGTTGCTCGCCGAGGAGGTCCGCGGTGAGCGCCTGCTCCGCGTGGTCGCGGCCTGTCTCGCCGAATCCGACTGAGACTGGGCGGTCGCGGTGACTGTCACTCCCGCGTTTCGAGCGGGGACCGGTCGTCTCGATGCTCTCGATGTGTCGGCGCACCTAACTGTTCCGGCACGGAATCCACCGACTCACAGGAGCAGTTCGCTCAGTCCGCCGGGTGGGCGGGTGTGGACTCGTCGACGGTCAGCACGGCCTGGTCTGCGGTCCGGACCACCCGCTCCGTGACCGAACCGAGCAGGTACCGGTCGACACCCTGTCGGCCGCGGGTTCCCATCACGATGACGTCGATGTCGTTCTCGTCGGCGTACTGGACAATCTCCTCGTGGGCCGTGCCGCCGGCGATGTGCACTGTCGTCTCGACACCCTCGCTGGTCGCGACCCGCTCCAGTTCTGTTATCGCCTCCTGCCCGACCGATTCGAGTTGGTCTGCGGGCTGTGGGTACTTTCCCTCTATCTTGTCGGCGGTCCCGCTGTCGGTCACGAACAGCCCGTGAACCCGGGCGTCACAGAGACCCGCGAGTGTCACCGCGTGGTCGATTGCCGCCCGGGCCGGGTCGCTTCCGTCGGTTGGCACCAGTATTTCTCTGTACATACAATACAGTAACACGCTCGTGTGTAAAAATCCGTTGCTTCACCGAGGCGTCTGTCGACGCCGGCAGGGTATACCCTCCGTTTTTCGCCGATTAAGACGGTCTAAGCGGCCTCAACGACGGTTCGGCGTGGTATCGTGTGATGTGGCCGCGAGCCACCTGTGGGGTCTCCGAGAAGCAGTATTGCAAAAAATGAGAACTACTATATGGCTCCGGTCCCTGTATACTGTATGTCGAATGTAGCAGGGCTGTTCGACAGCCCGGAGGCACGATGAGCGGGAGTCCAGACAGACTCGGAGCGGTACTGGAACGGATCGGCAGAGGCGCCGCAGACAACGCGAGAGTGGTGTTCGTCGCGGTGGTGTTGCTCGTCGGGGTTGCCGGCGTCGGGGTGCTGGGTGTCCAGATGAACATGGGCATGGAGCTGTACCTCGAGGACGACTCGGACACTGTCCAGAACTGGGACGAAC
>JAQCNG010000260.1 GCA_028275145.1 Halovenus sp.
TGCACAAACAATATTAACTTCCAGCCATACTATCTGATGTGAGCGAGATACTCCTCACGGTTGGTGCACTCGCAGCAGTCGGCCAGGTCGGCGCGACCCTCCGTGTCGCGCTCTCCGAGGACCCGGGCCCGTGGCCACCGACAGAGTTCGGTGGGCAGTTTGGTCTCTACTGGCTCGCCGTTATGGGGATGGCAGGGTCGTTCTTCGCGCTTCTCGCAACGACTCACGGGAGTCTGTACGCGGTCACTCCGGTGACGGTCGCCGTCGGCGGTCTCATCGGAGCCGGTGGGGCGGCGGTGAACGTCTGGACGGCAGACACCTTCAACGACCCCGAAGAGATTCTGGGCTTGCAACTCTCGTTCCACACGGAGGGGCCCTTCCGGCTCTCGCGGAACCCGTCCGTCCTCGGCCACGCCGGGGCCGTGGGCGGGCTCGCGGTCCTCGCCGGCTCATGGCAGGCACTCCCCCTCGCCGTGGGTATCGTCGGGTGGTTCGCCCTCAAGCCGTTTGCCGAAGAGCCCGCCCTCCGACGTGCGTATGGGCCGCAGTACCGCCACTACCGCGCTCGCGTCGCCCGATACGTCGATGTCGACCGACTCCGAGACGGCGTCTCGGGCTGTGTCTTCTCCTGGCGCGCCGACTGCTAACCTGCTACTACTAGCGGCCTGTCGCGAGTCGTCCCAAAAGGGCCTCTCAACTCGTATGTGCGTCGAACACCGCGAGAAGCGTCACCGTGCGTCCGGTGACGTCCCTACTCCGTCGTGTCGAGGTCGGCGACATTGTATGCCGGACACCGGCCGCTGACGCTTGACGTGCAAGGTGGATCGTGTCCGATGCCGGTCGTCAAGACGAAGAGTGCCATCGACAACCTCGCCCCCGGCGAGGTCCTCGAGGTGGTCGCCACCGACTCCGGGAGCATGAGCGACATCGACGGGTGGGCCTCCGGGACGGACGGCGTGGAACTGCTCGCACAGGAGGAGGGCGACGGTATCTACACCCACTACGTCCGCAAGACGGAGTGAACGAGATGAGTACCGACACCCCCAGCACTCCCAACGACGACCTGTCATCGCGTGCGGAACGGGCCGCGCGGGTCGCCGACCTCAAAAAGTCGCTCGCCGAAGCGACAGCGGCAGACGACACGAAGAAGCTGTCCATCATCGCGACGAAGGGGACGCTCGATATGGCCTACCTGCCGCTCATCCTTGCCAGCACCGCCGTCGCGTTCGGCTACGATGTCCAGCACGGTGTCCCAGTCGGTCGCGACGAGGTCACCGCCATCGCGGACGAGCGGGCGCGTCACGCGCTCGCCGCCTGAGACCGTCTCGTCGATTCCACGCCGGCAGGCTCGGCCCCGTGTGGCGGGATGTGTCGGGTCGCCGCGGACAGCGACGAGGCCGCGGCCGTCCTCGCCGTGCTGCTGAAAACCGCAACCGACCGCACCCCGGAGACAGGTCGGCGGCGTCCACTCGCTCACCCGTCCGGATCACCCTCCGCTATCGCCACGACAGTGCCCACAGGACGGGCCCGCACCGCGGTCGGCGTCACATACTGAGCACACTATGCCTCGCAGGTCGAGCGTCCTGAACCCGTTGAAAGCCGCCAGGATCGCGCGTCGTCAGACGATCTCCGCGACGGCCTCGCGGAGGCTCAGTCCCTCGCCGACGACGTCCCGGCGGTAGTGCATGTATACCGCGCCGAGCGGCGGCTGGAGGATGTACGCCAGCGCGATGGGGAGGACGGCCTCGGCGGGCACCGACCCGGCCGCGACGACGATG
>JAQCNG010000304.1 GCA_028275145.1 Halovenus sp.
GCCCCCCATCACACGCAGTACCTGGTACGACCCGGACGAACAGGGGAGGTGACTCCCCGTGACGTGTCTCCCGTCTCGACGGCGATGTGAGATGCCACAGATGCCAGATAAACAAAACAACAACACGTATATCCGTTTGGAGAAGGTACATTCATCTGTAATGTCTGACTCTGACGACAGCGCAGACATCGTCGACCGCGTTCGTGGCACTGTGGAATCGGTCACAGACGAGGCAGAGGACGTCAGCGCCGAGGCACAAAAAGAAATCAGCGAGGCTCTCAACGAACTCGAGCAGCACGTCGAGGACCTCCGCAATCGAGAGTGAACTGCCCGGGGTCAAGCCCCGGAGTGTCCTCCCGTGAACCGCGAACGGTAACAGCACACTCGTGCAACGCCGCCCGGGTGACGTGTCGGTCGCAACGCACCCCTGACACGATTTTTTCAGCGCCGGTCGGTGATCCGGGTGTGAACATCCGAGGTCCGTCATCTGTGCCGACGTGCCCCCGAGCGTGCGGGCCGACTGCCGCGCCGCCGTCGCTGTCGCGCTCGTCGGAACTGTCACCGCTCATATCTCCGACGTGGTGACCACGGGACCGGGCGCCCGGTGAACCGCTCGTGAACGTCGACTGCCACCGAGTCCTCCCGGTTGGCGACGAAGCTTTTTTAAGATGACCTGTCGGACAGTGGCTACAACGGCGAGTACTGGGGACAAATCACGGGCGCTGATTCTCACCAACTTGGAATCGGCGAACACTGTATTAATATCAATGATTCGAAAGCTGTATACGCTACAGTTAGAAAGAGAGCAGTGTGCTCGAAAGCAAAACCGCAATCGTCACCGGTGGCTCGGCTGGCATCGGCAGAGCAATCGCAGCGGAACTCGTCGACCAAGGAGCCTCGGTCGTGATCGCGAACCGAACCGAAGAAACAGGCCGAGAGACTGCCGAGGAACTCGGCTGTTCGTTTATACAGTGCGATGTCTCCTCGTACGAATCAGTCGAATCACTGGTCGAACAGACCGTCGACGAGTACGGCAAGTTGGATATCCTCGTGAACAACGCTGGGATTGGACTCACCGGAACCGTCGAGGAGACGCCGCTCGACGACTGGCACAAACTCATGGAGATTAACCTCAACGGAGTTGTCTACGGCACCCGGGCGGCGATGCCGTACCTTCGGGAGTCCTCGGGGTCTGTGCTCAACGTCGCCTCGGTTTTCGGACTCGTTGGTGGCCCACAGACGGCCGCGTACGCGACCGCCAAAGGAGCGGTCGTAAATTTCACCCGAACAACGGCCGTCGACTACGCCGACGCTGGCGTTCGCGTCAACAGTATCTGTCCCGGCTTCGTCGAGACCGAAATGACAAGCTCGGAGCTGAACGACGACTCCTTCTACGAGTTTGTTCTCAGTCAGACACCGATCAACCGGATTGCCGAACCGGAGGAGGTCGCCGAACCGGCGGCCTTTCTCGTCTCGGACAAAGCCTCGTACATCACCGGCGTCAACCTCTCCATCGACGGCGGCTGGACGACGCACTGAGCCCGGGTTCAGTCGGCCTTCTCTCGACGGCAGTCGATCGAACCCACAGCTCGGCCAGACAACCGTGTTCCGAAGCTCTCGTTCGACGGGACAATCCCGTAGCTGTTCTCGTCTCAAACCGGGTCGACATCTCCGACTGACGTCGAGAACGCGGGTGGCCTCGAGGAAGGCGTGTTGTCGAGGCCCCTGCACAAGAGACAGGACGCGTATCGGTCACAGCGGAAACAGCGCGGAAGCCTACGAGTTTACTCATGGGTAGCTGACGTCCTCGCCGCCGTGTTCTACAGGCGGAACGGGCCGAGGCACTCGCCCTGCTCTACCTGTAGATGAACAGCAGGTTGCAGGCTGAGAGACAGGGCCCGGGTTTTCATCTGTAGCGTCCCCAAAGAACTGAGTATGTCGAACGTTGATATGCAGGGAGACGAGAGGCAACGACCGAGCAATTCCTCGGACAGCCACGACCCCGTGCCGGGTGTCGTCGACTGGCTACTGGGACTCCTGGCAGGCATCGCCGGACTCGCGCTGACAGCGGTCAGCGTCGGTCTCTACACGCGGGTTGACCGGGCGGCGATCAGGGAAACCGTCATCGAGCAGGATATCGAGCCGAACGGGCTCACCCAGTTGGAGCTGATAGATGCCGGTGAGCCGTTTGTGGACGCGCTCGCGGTCGGACTCGGCGTAACCGGCCTCGCACTCGTGGGATTTGCCGCGGCGTTTATCTATCTGCGCCGACAGACTCGCCGCCGGGTCTCCCGTGAGGGCGGCACTACCGCTACGTTCGTGTCCTGCACCGTGTACGGGGCTGCCGTGGGGTCGCTGGTTTCGTCTATCATCCCGGGGCTCGGGGCGCTCGTTGGTGGTGGCATCGGAGCGAGCCTGCACGACGGTGACTCCAGTGTCCGTGTGGGTGCTATGTCCGGACTGCTCTCGTTTGCGGCCACGCTCCCGTTGCTGGTCTGTCTCGGAATCGGGGCAGTTGCTGGTGGCGCGGCAATCAGTGAACTCGGCGGCGGCGCCAGTATCGCGGGAGTTATCATCATCTCTGGACTGCTCGGGACGGCGTTCAATACCGGAGTCGGTGCTGTTGGCGGCTACCTCGCTGACCGGTTCGCCTGACCTCACCCCAGAGTGGATGCCCCGAAGTTTTTCTCTGGGGCACACTGGTGCTATGTGCAATTGCCTCGCTGTGGTGGCTCGTGCAGGGGTTCATCAGGTCGAGTGTTTGCCCCTGAACGGTGGCTGGCCGGTGAACAGTTCGTAGAACACCACGCCGAGCTGTGAGACGTCGGTGGTGTCGTCGACATCGCCGTAGGCCTCGTCGAACTGTTCGGGAGCGGCGTACTCGACGGTCATCCCATCGACGCTTTTAAGCGACTGCTCGAGCGGTAGGTCACCGGCGCGGTCATCGAAATGGCCACCGTCCGTGTGCTCCATCCCGGTCCAGGACAGGCGAGGGGTCCGCTCCCGTAGTCGACGACGCTGACGATGTGGTCGTGGTCGTCGGGGCGCTGCCAAGTCTCGGCCCCGCCTACCATGCGCTCGGCCACCTCGGTATGGGGCGTCTCGCCGCCGCCCATCCAGCTTTTTTTCAGCGCGATGTCGACTTCGCCGCTGTCGGTCCTCGCGGTGGCCAGGCGTCCCCGGGATGGACCAGCGTGTCTGTTACCAGGCGCTACTACCATCTGCCCCGGCGACCGATATCGAACTCCACAATCCCGAAAAACCAGAGCAACAGTGCCACCGCTACAATCAGTAGCAAGCCCAGTAGTACGTCACGATTCGGAAGTTGTGAACGCCAATCCATACCGACTCTGTTTCCGGCCACAATATAAAATATGACCGCACAGTTCTCTGAGCGAGAAACCGGTCGCCGGGGCTGACCGTAGCGGTGGCTCCCGAGATCCGGAGACGAGTTCGGCAACGTCCATCGGGCCCACGTCCGGCAGGTATGCGAGATACGCGCGTTGTGTCCATTACCCGGCGCTGGCCTGCGAGCACGACCGTCTGGTGGGGCTACTCGAGCAGTTCGAACAGCCCCTGGACGTCGAAGATGCTCACATCATCGGGGTTGTCGTCGTCGTTGAAGTTGAACGCCTCGGGGTTGTTCTGGACGGGGTCGCTCTCCAAGCCGTTGAAAAGCCCCTGCATTGCTCGGGTCGAACACTCGCCCTGGCGCGTCTGCGCGTGCCGGCACGGACACACAACCGATAGCGGACAACTGAGCGCCAACCCGCCCCAGTTCACCCACGAGGGAGTTGCCGCGTACTTCCACACCCTGTCTGGAACCCGGCACACCCAGTGTCGATAAATCTCGCAGAACGGGTGACAGAGTGTAGTTTCCGTTTCATGGCTCTCGTGTGAACGGAAGCGATTCGAGCACGGCCAGAAACAGGGCACAACGCTTTTATTTTATCCTCTGTCAGCACAAGATATAATGGACGTCAAACAGTTCAAGACGGAGAACGCGCCGACAGAGAGCGACAAACAGTTTCAGCTCGAGAATAGCTACACGCTTGACGTGGCCGTCGAAGGGTCGCTCATGGCAAAGGCCGGGTCGATGATCTCCTACACGGGGGATCTTTCTTTCACCGGACAGGCCTCGGCAGAAGGTGGCTTGACCGGCATCATCAAGGAGGCCACCACCAGCGAGGGCACACCGATTATGAACGTCGAGGGGACCGGACACGTCTATCTCGCCGACGAGGAGAAGAAAATCCAGGTACTCGAACTCGACCAGGGAGAGTCGATCACTGTCAACGGTGAGGATGTCCTCGCCTTCGAGTCGGACGTCAACTACGAGATCAGCAAGATGGACACTCTCGCCGGTGCGTTCGCCGGTGGGTTCACCAACGTCTACCTGCAGGGACCCGGCCACGTGGCGATTACCACACACGGCGACCCGATCGTGATGGAACCACCAGTGACGACCGACCCGAGTGCGACAGCCGCCTGGAGCGGCACGTCGCCGGAGGTGGAGGTCAACAAGAACCTCTCGGACATGATCGGGCAGGAGTCCGGCGAGCGCTTCCAGATGAACTTCGACGGACAGGGTGGGTTCGTCGTCGTCCAGCCCTACGAGGAACTGTAGTCCGGCCAACCGGCGTGGCGACACCAACCGCTGGGCGCTCGTCGAGCACCTCCACGGCCGGTGCAGCCCGATGGAGTCACCCACGGCGGTGTTCGCGTTGCTCAGGCAGACCCCGGCCGACGAGGGGGTCAGAGTACATGTTAGCCCCCTCAACTGGCG
Organism: Halovenus sp.; assembly: GCA_028275145.1. Taxonomy (GTDB): domain Archaea; phylum Halobacteriota; class Halobacteria; order Halobacteriales; family Haloarculaceae; genus Halovenus. The sequence continues at coordinate 4,787 of JAQCNG010000304.1, forward strand.
GCGCTCCATCCTGAAGAGTGGGATGTTGGCCTGTTCGACCTACAATCGGCTTCGGAGCCGGACGAGTGTGAGCGTGCCTGCTCAGAGGACAACAAACACAAGAAATCCCAAGATAAGCACGACAGCAGTCCAGAAAATGTACTGTTTTTTGGCTGTTTCTCTGTCGACGTCGAGTTCGTCTATCGACATGACTTCTCTCTCTCACACGCGGTATTGAATCTTCCGCACTGGTGTGTCTCCTGAGACAGAGCAGTCCAATCAGGCGTGGCCACACCTGTTTCTGGGTTTCGTCTGTCGGACGGTAAGACGCGCCCACCGACCGCGCTCGGCGGGCGGTCCCGGCGGTGTCAAACTACGTCACGGTCGGTGTAGGTGTACCGACGGCCGATGGTACTCGCGTCCGTGAACACAAAGAAATCCGCAAAGCCGAAAGCAACTTGAGCACCGTCCTGGAGACCGCGAAACGTCCCTCTGACCGAGACGGTGTTATCCTCGCTAATCAGGGAGTGGACCTCGTGTGAACCCTCCGTCAGGGGCCGACCGTCGAGATAGAACTCGCGGAGAGCGGCCATCCCCTCGATGTCGTCCTGACCGGGGCGCTCGTAGACGATATCCTCGTCGAAGAGCGCGAACACGGACTCGTACTCCTCGGCATCGATCAACTCGTAGTACGACCGGACGACGTCCGGAGCCCCAACAGTCATAGTTTGCGTTCGACACCCCGTGGCAAGTAGCCTGTGATTCGACGCAAGTTTTCGGTCCCTCGCCCACTCCCTACCGGATAGAAACTAACCCGCGTCGCGGAGCGGAACGTCGGTGGCCCGCTTGCGCGGACCGCCAGACACTGTGGCGACCTCATCGTACCCGTGGACCTGTCCGAGACGGTCCAGCGCGTATGCACGGCCACAGTGTCTCTGGAAAAAACTGCACATCACGTGTACCGCGACAGCAACAAATACCGCCGAGAGTACGTTGCACCACCGCTGCCGGCAGGCGTGGCGCTCGATTTCGCCGAGGACCACTCAGCGGAGGATAACAAACGTTTCGTTACGAGGTTCGAGGAATGGCACGAAATCAATCCGGGAACCACTTGGGGTCCTCCCCGCCGAGACGCACCGCACGGTGCTTACACTACCCCTGCCCCTGCAACACGGGATACGTACCGAGCGCGAACCGGAGTACACCCACGCGGTGGAATCTTGCTCTCGTTGGTGTCGGACCGCCCGACCCCAAACGTGCGGTAGGGAAACCGCGCCGTGAACGGCGCGGAGGATGTCGTTGTCTCGGGTTGGCCGGGTCTTGGCCGACCGGGACTCGCATAAACCGTTCAGCCGGAACTACCAGATATCGTTACACCCGTCACCGGCCGGCCGGCGGTCAGCCACCGACTGACTAGTCAGTCAGCCGACTCGATTCCCGCGCAGTATGGCGGTTCTAGGTGCGTCCGATGACAACATCTTTCTGTGTGTGTCACGTTTATCAGTCCATGTCTGGAGTCGACTGGGAGGAAGACGACCCCTTCGAGGACCAGCGCGACCGGGTGGAGAACCCGATGAAGCGCCTGTTCCGCTCGTACGGGGCTCCCTACAAGTTGCAGGCGGCCGTCGGTATTCTGGCCAGTATCTTCGCACGGTTGCTGGACCTGTTGCCGCCGCTGATGCTCGGTGTCGCAATCGACGCGGTGTTTCGGGACACGCTCGCCTATCACGAGGCGTTCCCTATCGGAAGCGGGTTCATCGAGTCGGTCGTGCCGGCCGGCGAGACGGGTCAGTTCTGGTTCACCATCGGCATCATCGCCGGTGCGTTCGGACTCGGGGCAGTGTTCCACTGGATACGCAACTGGGGGTTCAACTCCTTCGCACAGAACATCCAGCACGATGTCCGGACCGACACCTACGACAAGATGCAGCAGTTGAACATGGACTTCTTCGCGGACAAACAGACCGGCGAGATGATGTCGATTCTCTCGAACGACGTCAACCGCCTGGAGCGGTTTCTCAACGACGGGATGAACTCGATGTTCCGACTGCTGGTGATGGTCGTTGGCATCGGGTTGTTGCTGTTTGCCATCAACTGGCAACTCGCGCTCATCGCGATGGTGCCGGTGCCGCTGATCATGGTTTTCACCTACATCTTCATCAGGCTCATCCAGCCAAAGTACGCGGCCGTTCGCTCGACGGTGGGCAACGTCAACTCGCGCCTGGAGAACAATCTCGGTGGCATCAAGGTGATCAAATCGAGCACGACCGAGGACTACGAGTCCGACCGTGTCGACGACGTCTCACAGCAGTACTTCGACACGAACTGGGAGGCGATTCGCATCCGTATCGGCTTCTTCCCGGGGCTTCGACTGCTCGCCGGGTTCGGGTTCGCGCTGACGTTCATCGTCGGTGGGCTCTGGGTGCTCCGTGACACCGGCGGTCCGGGCCCGCTGACGGGCAGTCTGAGCGAGGGAATGTTCGTTGTGTTTATTCTCTACACACAGCGGTTCGTCTGGCCGATGGCCCAGTTCGGACAGATAATAAATATGTACCAGCGTGCGCGCGCATCATCCGCACGCATCTTCGGACTGATGGACGAACCCCACCGCGTCTCGGAGAACAACGACGCGGACGACCTGGATGTCGGCGACGGCGACGTTACCTACGAGGATGTCACGTTCGGCTACGACGAGGAGGAGACGATCGTCGAGGATATCAACTTCACCGTCGAGGGTGGCGAAACCGTCGCGCTCGTCGGGCCGACGGGCGCAGGCAAATCGACCCTGCTCAAACTCCTGATGCGGATGTACGACGTCGACGAGGGGCAGATCCGCGTCGACGGGCAGGACATCAGCGATACGACGCTGAAGAGTCTCCGACAGTCGATGGGGTACGTGAGCCAGGACACGTTCCTGTTCTACGGCACCGTCGAGGAGAACATCGCCTACGGCACCTTCGACGCGGACCGCGAGCAGGTCGTGGAGGCGGCGAAGATGGCCGAGGCCAACGCCTTCATCGAGAACCTGCCCGACGGCTACGACACGGAGGTCGGCGAGCGCGGGGTCAAACTCTCGGGCGGCCAGCGCCAGCGGCTCTCTATCGCACGGGCGATTCTCCGTGACCCGGAGATTCTGGTGCTCGACGAGGCCACGAGCGATGTCGACACCGAGACGGAGATGCTCATCCAGCGCTCGCTGGACCGTCTGACCGCCAACCGCACCACCTTCGCCATCGCCCACCGTCTCTCGACCATAAAGGACGCCGAACTGATCCTCGTTGTCGAGAACGGCCACATCGTCGAGCGGGGCACCCACGAGGAACTGCTCTCGAACGGCGGGTTGTACGCCCACCTCTGGGGTGTTCAGGCTGGCGAAATCGACAGTCTCCCACAGGAGTTCATCGAGCGCGCGACCCGACGCCAGGCCCGCGCGGATGTCGACGACTGAGTGCCCCGACGCGCGGCCATCGGCGGTGACCGACCGTACTACCGGTGTTCGTTGACCGTCAACACCGGGACGGCCGACCGGCGGAGCACACGGTTTGCGGTACTGCCGAGCAGTTCCTGGCGGGTCGCACCCGACCCGTGTGTCCCCATCGCAACCAGGTCCGCACCGGTTCCCTCCGCGTACCCCAGCAGTTCCTCGGCCGGACTGCCCTCGAGCATCGCCGTCGAGACGGGGAGATTCCGGTTGCGTGCCTCCTCGGCGATATCCTCGACCGCGTTGCGGCCGCCCTCGCGGAGCGGACCGAGGATGCTCCGGGAGGTGTCGGCGAGTTCGTGTGTCGAGGTGTCGACGACGTAGACCGCCCGCACGTCGGCCCCGTACCGCTCGGCGACTGTCAGCCCGTGTGTGGCGGCGTTCTCGGCGGCGCTGCTCCCGTCCGTCGGGACGACAACCTGGTCGAATGCGCCGTAGCTGGGCTCGGGCAGTCCACCGTTGCCCTGCGGGACGACGACCACCGGAGCGGGAGACTCGACCAGCACGCTCTGGGTCGTGGTCCCGATGTGGCGGTCGTCCGTGTCACGGGCCTGTGCCCCCATCACGACGAGCCCACAGCCGTGTTCCGTGACGTACTCACAGATTGTTTCCGCCGGGACTCCCTCGCGGACGCCGGTGACCACGTCCACATCGAGGTCTTCCCCCCACTCGGCCACCTCGCCGGTGGTTGCCCGACCCTGGCTGTTCAGTTGCTCGCGGACGCTCTCGCGGTCGTCGTCCGCGAGGTTACTGTCGAGTTGTGCATCGAGAACAAACAGTGCGTGGACCGTCGCGTCGAACGTTCGCGCGAGGTGGAGGCCACGAGCAACGGCCTCGTCGGTTCCCGGCTGCCCGTCGGTCGGCACGAGGATGTCGTCGTACATCGGGGCTGTCTACGCACGCCACAGTGAAGCCTCTATCTCTCCTCGGCGGCCTCGAGAAGCTCCGTGTAGCGGTTGCGGATGGTGACGGCGCTGACGTCGGCGGCCTGGCCGACCTCGTCCTGTGTGGGCTGTTCGCCGGTGAGCTGGCCGGCGGCGTACACCGCGGCGGCCGCCAGCCCCGTCGGGCTCTTTCCGTTGAACGCGCCGGTCCCTTCCGCGTCCCGCAGCAGGTCGCGGGCACGCCGGCGGGTCTCCTCACCCAGGTCGAGTCCGTCGAGCACCCGGTCGAGAAACTGCAGCGGGTCCGCGGGCTTGACCGCCAGTCCGAGCTCTCGATTGATGTACCGGTAGGTGCGCGTGAACTCCATCTCGTCGACGCGGCTCACGTCGGCCACGTCGTCGACACTCCGGGGGCGGTCCATCTGGCGCGCGGCGGCGTACAGCGACGCGGTGGCGACCCCCTCGATGGAGCGACCCGGCAGCAGGTCCTCCTCCAGTGCGCGCCGGTAGATGACACTCGCCGTCTCGCGGACCTCCTCGCTGAGGCCGAGCGCGCTACCCATGCGCTCGAGTTCGCCGAGCGCCTGCTTCAGATTGCGCTCGCTGTGGTCGCGGGTGCGGAACCGCTCGTCCCAGGTGCGTAGCCGCTGCATCTTCCGGCGTTGACGGTCAGAGAGACTGTTGCCGTTCGCGTCCTTGTTCTGCCAGCCGATGTTCGTCGACAACCCCTTGTCGTGCATCAGTTTCGTCGTCGGGGCACCGACCCGGCGTTTCTGCGCTCTCTCCTGACTGTCGAACGCGCGCCACTCCGGACCACGGTCTATCTCGTCGCTCTCGACGACGAGTCCACACTCCTGACAGGCCCGCTCGCCGTGTTTTTCGTCCGACAGAAGTGTGCCACCACACTCCGGACACGTCGCGACACGCTCGGCTGTCCGACCCGATTTCTGGTCCGTCTGGGCCGACTCGGGCGATTCGATACCGCTCTCTCGAAGCGTTGTCTCACTCATTGGGGTAGTTGAACGAGCCGACGTAACGCCCGCTCGCTAACAACAAGTAAGGCTTCTTTGTATATAAATCCTTCTACGGACGGGCACAGAGGTGACGCCAGCGCTGTGACAGTTCGGCTTCAAAACATCTAAGTTTGTTCCGCGTGTGATAGAAGGTATGCAGCCACCTGCTGGGCGTCACGACAGTTGCGGCCGCCAGCAGCGGGTGGCGCTTTGTTTCTCCGGTAAGCGCAAGCCTGTCACCGGTTCGTGGCAGCCGTAGCACGCTGTCACGGGTCATCACGGCCGGATTGTCTCGAACCGGCCACACACTGCGTGCACACTCGAACCCCCGTTGCGCGCACGCTCGATGATGCGAGCGGCCAGGCGTCACACAGCAGATTCCACCACACATCCGACACGTAACACCGACCCAGACCGATGACAGACTCAGACACATTCGCGGGCGTGTACCCGGCGATGGTCACGCCCTTTCTGCCAGACGGGAGTATCGACTTCGAACAACTCCGCCTCGACGCCCGACGACTCGAACGGGCGGGGGTCGACGGACTCGTTCCGATGGGGTCGACCGGCGAGTCGGCGACGGTGAGCCACGACGAACACATCGAGGTTATCGAGGCAGTCGTCGACGCAGTCGACGTGCCCGTTATCGCCGGCACCGGATCGAACAGCACCCGGGAGGCGCTCGCGCTCTCGCGGCGGGCAGTCGACGCAGGTGCCGACGCGCTCTTGTTGATCGGCCCGTACTACAACAGGCCGGAACAGCGCGGCCTGCTCGAGCATTACCGGACAATCGCCGACAGCGTCGACTGCCCGCAGATTGTCTACAACGTCCCCGGACGGACCGGGCGGCGAATCGACCCCGAGACGGTGGTCGAACTCGCCCGCCACGAGAGTGTACAGGGGTACAAGGCCGCCGGCGGCGACCTGAACGCGGTGGGTCAGATTGCCGAGCGGACCCGGGAGGAGACGTTCGACATCCTCTCGGGCAACGACGGCGAGACGCTCCCGATACTGTCTGTCGGGGGCACCGGCTGTATCAGCGTCGCGGCCAACCTCGAACCGGCACTGATGAGTGAACTGGTCGGTGCTGCACGGGCAGGCGATTACGAGCGCGCACGGGAGCGCCACCACCAACTCGGCCCACTGTTCCGGGCGCTGTTCTGGGAGACCAACCCCGTTCCCCTGAAGGCCGCGCTTGCCACCCGGGGACACGGCAGTAACAGCGTCAGACAACCGCTGACGCCGCTTTCTCCGGAGTACCGGGAGGACCTTGAGGCCGTTCTGGACAGGTACGACAGCCACCCGGCCACACAGGTGGGACAATGACGACGGTGGGGATACACGGTATCACCGGGCAGATGGGCGACGCACTGCTCGGGGCCGCGGCGGACCGCGAGGACGTGACAGCCGTCGTCGGCATCGGCCCCGACCCGGGTGCGGTCGAGGCCGTTCCGACAGAGACTCCGGCGAACACGACCCGGGCGCTCGCCGAGCACACACCGGATGTGGTGCTCGATTTCTCCACCCCGGCGGGCACGGCGACGGTTGCACGCGCGGCGGCCGAGACGGAGACACCGCTGGTCGTCGGCACGACCGGTCTGGACGAGACAGCCGAAACCGCGCTGGCCGACGCGAGCACGACGGTCCCGGTGCTCGTCGGCGCGAACTTCGCCCGGGGCATCCAGGCACTGCTGGGGGCGCTCGACGTCGCGCTCGAGTCGCTCCCGGGCTACGACGTCGAGATACTCGAGACACATCACCGCAGGAAACAGGACGCTCCCAGCGGGACCGCCGAGACAATCCTCGACCGTGTTGCCGAGCACCGGCCGGTCCAGTCTGTCGCGGGTAGAGAGGGAACTCGTCCACGCGGTGACGACGAGGTGGGCGTGCTGGTCCGGCGGGCCGGCGACGTGCGGGGGGAACACGAGGTGGTGCTCGCGGACAACGACGAGCTCCTGTGTCTCACCCACCGCGCGGAGGACCGCGGGGTGTTCGCCGCCGGCGCGCTCGACGCGGCCGTCTGGCTCGACGGACAGCAACCCGACCGGTACACGTTTGCCGACGTGCTGTCGACCCCCAACGGGGCCGGCGGGCGGTCGACAGCGGGGGTGAGCGAGTCGTGAGCCTCGAATCCGACGTTCGGGCGCTGTCCCGGGCCGCTGACTCGGCGCAGGGCACCCCCGACCGGAGCACCGTCCGGGCGGCGACAGGCATCGAGGTTGGTGCGACGCTCGACGCGTTTCTGGACGCACTGGAGACCGGTGAGATCCGGGCCGCCGAACCGGTCGACGGGGACTGGACGGTCAACGAGTGGGTCAAACAGGGGGTCCTGCTCAACTTCTCACTGCGGGATATCTCCGCATACGAGCGCGGTGACACCGTCTACAACGACGTGGTTGGGCTCGCGAACACGGCGGAGATGGGGGGTCGGGGTACCCGGAACACGCCCGACGGAACCGTCGTCCGGCGGGGTGCGAACGTCGGGCGCGACGTCATCCTGATGAGTCCCTCGTTTGTCAACATCGGGGCACGCGTCGGCGACGGGAGTCTGGTCGACTCCTGTGACACCGTTGGCTCCTGTGCGCAGGTCGGCGAGCAGGTGAAACTCGGCGCGAACAGTCTCGTCGGTGGCGTGCTCGAACCGGTGGAGGAGGTGCCGGTAGTCGTCGAGGACGGCGTCTCGCTCGGAGCGGGCTGTCGGGTCACCTCCGGGTTCGTCGTCGGGGAGAACACTGTCGTCGGGGAGAACACCCTGTTGACCCCGCGGGTTCCGGTGTACGACCTCGTCGAGGAACGGGTCATCTACGGCCGACTGCCGCCGAACCGGCGTGCGTTCACCCGGTACGTCGAGTCCTCACTCGGTGACCACGACCTGTTCGACGGCGGTGCCTACAAGCCGGCAGTCGTTGCGACACACCTCGAGGCGGAGACGCTCGATGCAACGGCACGCGAGGAGGCACTCCGGGAGCAATCATGAGCGCGGGCACCCACTCGCCGCCGGTTCGGCGCCTCACAGACTGGGACGAGCGCCGACTCTGCTCGCTGGCCGCCCGCCACGGCACACCGCTGTACGTGCTCGACCTGGCGCGGGTCAGGGAGAACTACCGGCGCTTCGACGCGGCGTTTCCAGAGGCCCACGTGATGTACGCGGCAAAGGCACACACCGGTCGGGCCGTGCTCTCGACCCTGCTCGACGCGGGGGCCGACATCGAGTGTGCGGCACGCGGAGAGCTACAGCGTGCAGTCGACGCCGGCGCGGACCCGAACTCGCTGCAGTACACCGCGGTCAACCCTCCGGCCCGGGACCTCGACTACGCGGTTGACCTCGCGGCCGGGAACCCGGGTCTGACGGTCACCGCCGGCGCGAGAGACACGTTCGACCGTCTCGCCGAGCGCGGGTACGACGGCCGCGTCGCCATCCGCATCAACCCCGGTATCGGCACCGGCCACCACGAGAAGGTCGCCACCGGCAAGGACGCGAAGTTCGGGATTCCCCGCGAACAGGCGGCCGACGTCGCGGCATCGGTCCGTGACCGGTTCGACCTGGTGGGCCTGCACGCCCACGTCGGGAGCGGCGTGCTCTCCGGTGACCTCGCGGAGCACTGTCGCGCAATCGAGCGTGTCGCGACCACCGCCCGGCGGGTCGGTGACCTCGAGTTTCTCGACATCGGTGGGGGGTTCGGGGTGCCCTACCGCGAGGACGAACCCCCCCTGGAGATGGGCCCCGTCGGCAAGCGGGTCCGTGCCGCGGTCGGTGACCTCGATGCCCGCCTCGCGCTCGAACCCGGCCGGTACGTCGTCGCCGACGCGGAGCTGATTCTGACACGGGTCAACACGGTAAAGCGGGTGCCCGAGACGACGGTGGTCGGCGTCGACGCGTCGCTGGCCACGCTGGTCCGCCCCGCGATGTTCGACGCCTACCACCCAATCAGGAACGTGAGCGCGCCCGACCGCGAACCGGAGTCGGTTGCCGTCGGTGGCCCCTGCTGTACGAGCGCCGACGTGTTCTGCACCGACCGCCCGGTTGCCCGGCCCGAACGGGAGGCGGTACTCGCTATCGGGAACGCCGGCGCGTACGGCTACGAACTCGCCTCGCAGTTCCACTCACAGCCCCGGCCGGCCGAGGTGGCGATCGACGGCACAGAGACGCGACTCGTCCGTCGTCGAGAACAACTCCAGGACGTGTGCCGCGTGGAGCAGTCGCCCGGAGAGTAGTGCCCACAGTCTGTCCGTGACGGCGAGGGGTCGCGCTGGACCCGTGTGCCGTCGTCCAGTGCCACCTGCTGGGGGTTGTCCCTGCTCCGTCGTGTGGGCGCCGCCCGACCCCCGGCACTTATACCACTGGACACTCTACCCGAAGGTGTAGAGGCTCCCCGGTCGGCCAGAACCGGCGGGGGGTCGAGTAGCGGCGCTCGGCGGATTTCACAACGATTATATGGGTTGCTCGCCAATACAACTGTAGTATCTCGAACCGTCACAGTTCTCACCCACACAACACATGGTAGATGTAAGCAGCCACGAACTGGTACCGGACCACACCGTTCTCGACGAGGCAGAACTCGAGGACGTGCTCGAGGAGTACAACATCGAGAAAACGGACCTGCCGAAGATACGACGCACGGACTCGGCGCTGCCCTCGGAGGCAACTGTCGGGGACGTTGTCGAGATCACACGCGACTCGCGCACGACGGACCTGGCAACCGTCTACAGACTGGTGGTAAAATAATGGATGTAGAGAAACGCCGTGTTATCTCGCGGGAGTACTTCTCCCGGGAGCGACTCGCAGAGCACCACTTCCGGTCGTTCAACGCCTTTCTCGACCAGGGAATGCAACAGGTCGTCGACGAGAAGGCGACAATCGACACCGACATCGGCGACAAGGAAGGGCAAGAACCCGTCTACGTCGAGTTGGGGGATATCCGCGTGGTGACCCCCCGGGTCCGCGAGGCCGACGGCAGCGAGGAACTGCTGTACCCACAGGAGGCACGCCTCCGGAACATCACCTACTCGGCACCAGTGTTCATGGACATGGCGGTCATCGTCGGCGGCGAGGAGGAGGAAGAACGGGTCGTCGACCAGACCGAGACAAAGGTCGGGCGCATGCCCATCATGACCGGTTCCGACAAGTGCAACATCAACAACTTCAACGACGAGGACCTCATCGACATCGGCGAGGACCCCGCCGACCCCGGTGGGTACTTCATCGTCAACGGGTCGGAGCGGGTGCTGATGACCAGCGAGGACCTCGCGCCGAACAAGATTCTCGCCGAGACCGACACGAAGTACGGTGACGACGTGCAGGTGGCAAAGACGTTCTCCCAGCGCCGGGGTTACCGGGCGCTGGTGCTCGTCGAGCGGTCCCGGGACGGACTGCTGGAGGTGTCGTTCCCCTCGGTCTCCGGGAGCGTCAACTTCGTGACGCTGGTGCGTGCGCTCGGTCTGGAGTCCGACGAGGAGATCGTCCACCGGGTCAGCGAGGACCCCGAAATCGTGAAGTTCATGCTCGAGAACCTGGAGGCGGCGGACGTCCAGACGACCGAGGAGGCGATCGAGTCGCTGGGCAAGCGGGTCGCCTCCGGGCAGGGCAAGAACTACCAGCTCAAGCGGGCAAACTACGTCATCGACCGGTACCTGCTTCCGCACCTCCACGAGGAGGGTGTCGAGGAGGAGGACGTCCGCATCAACAAGGCCTACTATCTCTGCCGGATGGCCGAGGCCTGTTTCGAACTGGCGCTGGAGCGCCGCGACGCCGACGACAAGGACCACTACGCCAACAAGCGGCTGAAGGTGTCGGGCGACCTGATGCGGGACCTGTTCCGGACGGCGCTGAACAAGCTGGCACGCGATGTGAAATACCAGCTCGAGCGCGCGAACATGCGAAATCGTCAGCTCTCGGTGTCGACGGTGGTCCGGTCGGACGTGCTGACCGAGCGCCTCGAACACCCGATTGCGACGGGCAACTGGGTGGGCGGTCGGTCGGGCGTCTCGCAACTGGTCGACCGGACCGACTACATGGGTGTGCTCTCACACCTGCGCCGGCTCCGGTCGCCGCTCTCGCGGTCACAGCCACACTTCGAGGCCCGGGACCTGCACGCGACCCAGTGGGGCCGTATCTGTCCCTCGGAGACGCCCGAGGGGCCCAACTGCGGGCTGGTGAAAAACTTCGCACAGGCGATGGAGCTGTCGAAAAACGTCGAGGACGAACGGGCACTCAAACAGGAACTCGCCGAGATGGGAGTCGAGGGCATCCCCGGCATCGAAGGCGTCAAGAGCCCCGCAGATGACTGATATGAGCCAGCAAAGAGAAGCAAAAGTCTACGTCAACGGGAGTCTGGTTGGGACACACCCCAGCCCGGAACAGCTCGCAGACCACATCCGACAGGCGCGACGGCGGGGTGACATCAGCGAGATGGTCAACGTCTCGGTCAACGAGCGCACCGACGAGGTTATCGTCAACGCCGACGCCGGGCGGGCGCGCCGGCCCCTGCTCGTCGTCGAGAACGGTGAGCCGCTCATCTCCGAGGAGGAGGTCGACGGTCTGGAGACAGAGGACCTGGCCTTCGACGACCTGGTCGACCGCGGATACATCGAGTTCATCGACGCCGAGGAGGAGGAGGACATCCTCGTCGGGGTCGAGGAGGGAGACCTCACGGAGGACCACACCCACCTGGAGATCGACCCACAGCTCATCTTCGGCATCGGTGCCGGGATGATCCCCTACCCCGAACACAACGCCTCGCCCCGCATCACGATGGGGTCGGGGATGATAAAGCAGTCGCTGGGGCTGCCCTCGGCGAACTACCGGGTGCGGCCGGACACCCGCCAGCACCTGCTGCACTACCCACAGCTCTCGCTGGTCAAGACCCAGACGACAGAGCAGATCGGCTACGACGACCGCCCGGCAGCCCAGAACTTCGTGGTCGCGGTGATGAGCTACGAGGGGTTCAACATCGAGGACGCACTCGTGATGAACCAGGGCTCGGTCGACCGCGGGCTCTCGCGGTCGCACTTTTTCCGGACCTACGAGGGCGAGGAACGGCGCTACCCCGGCGGGCAGGAGGACCAGTTCGAGATTCCCGACGAGGAGGTCAGGGGGGCCCGCGGCGAGGAGGCCTACGTCCACCTCGACGAGGACGGACTGGTGAACCCGGAGACACCGGTCGGCGAGAACGCGGTGTTGCTGGGGAAGACCTCGCCACCCCGGTTTCTGGAGGAACCGGACGACATGGGCGGGCTCAGCCCGCAGAAGCGCCGCGAGACGTCCGTGACGATGCGCTCGGGCGAGTCGGGCATCGTCGACACGGTGACGCTAATGGAGGGCGAGGACGGCTCGAAGCTCTCGAAGGTGTCGGTGCGCGACGAGCGCATCCCCGAACTGGGCGACAAGTTCGCCTCCCGACACGGTCAGAAGGGTGTCGTCGGCCACATCGCCCCACACGAGGACATGCCGTTCACCGAGGAGGGTGTGGTGCCGGACCTCATCCTGAACCCGCACGCGCTGCCCTCCCGGATGACGGTCGGCCACATTCTGGAGATGATCGGCGGCAAGGTCGGTTCGCTGGAGGGGCGCCGTGTCGACGGCACCGCCTTTACCGGTGAGGACGAGGAGGACCTCCGAGACACACTCGAGGAGTACGGGTTCGACTCCAGCGGCAAGGAGACGATGTACTCCGGTGTCACCGGCGAGAAAATCGAGGCGGAGATATTCGTCGGCACCATCTTCTACCAGAAGCTCTACCACATGGTGTCGAACAAGATTCACGCCCGCTCGCGGGGGCCGGTGCAGGTGCTGACCCGCCAGCCGACCGAGGGGCGTGCCCGCGAGGGGGGGCTCCGTATCGGGGAGATGGAGCGAGACGTGTTCATCGGCCACGGCGCGGCCATGACGCTGAAAGAGCGGTTGCTCGACGAGTCCGACCGGGAGACGGTGTACGTCTCGGCCGACAGCGGGATGGTCGCCGTCGAGGACGTCAACCAGCGCCGCGTCTACGACCCGCTGAGCGGCGACGAGAGCGATATTCACGAGATTGAGGTCAGTTACGCGTTCAAACTGCTGCTCGACGAGATGATAGCGCTCGGCATCCGCCCGCGACTGGAACTGGAGGACGCAGTCTAACAATGGCACTCGACACACCACAGGATCTGGAAAGCATCGACTTCGGCCTGATGGACCCCGAATCCTACCGGGACATCTCGGCGACGAAGGTCATCACGGCCGACACGTACGACGACGACGGGTTCCCGATCGACATGGGGCTGATGGACCCCCGACTCGGCGTCATCGACCCCGGACTGGAGTGCAAGACGTGTGGCAAACACTCCGGTTCGTGCAACGGCCACTTCGGGCATATCGAACTCGCGGCACCGGTCATCCACGTCGGCTTCGCCAAACTCATCCGGCGGCTGCTGCGTGGTACCTGCCGGGAGTGCAGCCGCATCCTGCTCACCGCCGACGAGCAGTCCGAGTTCCGTGACCGACTGGGACGGACCCGCGACCTGAGCGGTGACGTCGACGACGTCACGAAAGCCGCCATCCGGCAGGCCCGTAAAAAGGACCGCTGTCCCCACTGTGGCGAGGAGCAGTTCGACATCCAGCACGAGAAACCCACCACGTACTACGAGGTTCAGGACGTGCTGGCCTCGGACTACCCCGCCCAGATTGCGGCGGCGATGGAGCCAGACGAGAACAGCGCCCGCGTGACACCGACGGAACTCGCCGACGAGACGGGGCTCGATGTCGGCCGGGTCCAGGAGATAATCTCCGGGGAGTTCCGCCCGCGACCGGACGACCGCCGGGCGCTCGAATCCGCCCTCGACGTGGAACTGACCGAGGAGGACATGAACAAGCTGATGCCCTCGGACATCAGGGACTGGTTCGAGCACATCCCCGACGGCGATATCGAGTCCATCGGCATCGACGCCACGGACTCCCGTCCGGAGTGGATGGTTCTGACGGTGCTGCCGGTGCCGCCGGTGACGGCCCGACCCTCGATTACGCTGGACAACGGCCAGCGCTCCGAGGACGACCTCACCCACAAGCTGGTGGATATCATCCGCATCAACCAGCGGTTCATGGAGAACCGCGAGGCCGGCGCCCCACAGCTCATCATCGAGGACCTCTGGGAGCTGTTGCAGTACCACGTGACGACGTTCATGGACAACGAGATATCCGGAACGCCGCCGGCCCGACACCGCTCGGGTCGCCCCCTGAAGACACTCTCCCAGCGGCTGAAAGGAAAGGAGGGTCGGTTCCGTGGCTCGCTGTCGGGCAAGCGTGTGAACTTCTCGGCACGGACGGTCATCTCGCCGGACCCGACGCTCAGCCTCAACGAGGTGGGCGTCCCCAACCGGGTCGCGACCGAGATGACCCAGACGATGAACGTCAACGAGCGCAACCTCGAGCAGGCCCGCCGGTACGTCCGCAACGGGCCCGAATCTCACCCCGGCGCGAACTACGTCCGCCGGGCGGACGGCCGCCGTCTGAAAGTCACCGAGAAAAACTGCGAGGAACTCGCGGAGAAGGTAGAGCCCGCCTGGGAGGTGTCCCGGCACCTCATCGACGGCGACATCGTCATCTTCAACCGCCAGCCGTCGCTGCACCGGATGTCCATCATGGCCCACGAGGTGGTCGTGATGCCGTACAAGACGTTCCGGCTCAACACGACCGTGTGTGTTGCCGGTGATACGGGTGTAGATTGTGGCGGGTACACGCGGCGGATCGAGAACATGGAGTCGGACTGGGACGACGAGTCAGTCGTGACCTACGACCCTGACGAGGGTGACGAGCGGGAGACGGACCTGCAGGATTTCTGGTCGCTGCTTCCGGAGGAGTACGGCGCGACGGTCCACCGTGTCGAGACTGCATCCGGCGGTATCGTCGCGACTTCCGACCACCCCTTGCAGACGCAGGATGGACTGGTACCCGTCGACGACCTCGACCCCGGAGACCGCCTGTTGCGGCGACCGGTCGATCTGCCGGAGTTCGAGCCATCCGAGACCGACCAGGTGGTTGTCACCGAAGAGGACATCCCCGACGTGGCCCCGCCGGAAACGTATCTCGACCACACACTCTCAGAACTCGGCGGCCTGCTCCCGTTCGATGCACACTCGCGTGACGGGGTGACGGCAGCACGCCTGGCAGGCCATCTCTTCGGAGATGGGACGCTCGTACTCGACGGACAGCGTGCCCGACTGACGTTCCGCGCGGCGAAGGAGGACCTGGACACCATCCAGCGGGACCTCAACAGGCTCGGATTCGACCCCGAATCGCCGACACTCAAGCAAAACGAGGCACAGATCGTCGCCGCGGATGGGTCGACGGTCGAGGTTGCGGGAAGCGGGTACGCGATGGAACTCCGGACCAAACCGCTGGCAACGTTTTTCGCTGCACTGGGCGTCCCTGCCGGGGACAAGACCGAGAGTTCGTTCCGCGTTCCGGGGTGGGTCCGTGAGGGACCGACGGCTGTCAAGCGCGCGTTCCTGAGTGCGTACTTCGGAGCCGAACTCTCGACACCGGCGCTCCGGGAGCAGAAACTGTTCAAACAACCGGTGTTCAAGCTCGCAAAGACTCCCGCGGTTCTCGATGCCGGCCGGCAGTTCATCCGAGACATCGACGGGCTGTTATCGGAGTTCGGAACTGGGGTGTCGAACGTGCGTGAGGATGCCGGCAATCAGCGCGTGGACGGCACCGAGTCGACAACGCTGGCGGCCGAACTCGATGCGGACCAGCGCTCTGTCCGGAACCTCTTCAGCCGCGTCGGATACACCTACAACAGTAACGTGGACGCGGACGCACGCATCGTGTCTGCATATCTCTCGGAGAAACTGGCTGAACTGGACCGTCTCGCTGCGGTCGCTACAGAGGCGCGAACTGCCGACGGTACGTACGGCGAACTGACGGAGATAGCGGAGAAACACGGCGAGGACCCCGGACGGGTCCGACGGTGGCGACAGCGCGATGTCGACCAGCCCAGAGCAACGGAGTTCCCGGACTACCAGACCTGGCGGGCCGAGCGTGTCGCCGACCCCGGAGAGGGGCTTGTCTGGGAGCCGATCACCGACATCGACGAGGCTCCCCACCAGCGTGTGTACGACGTGACGACGACCGATGAGGCCCACCGGTTCGTCACGGATTCATTTGTGGGAAGTAACTGCGCGCCCTACAACGCAGACTTCGACGGCGACGAGATGAACATGCACGCGCTCCAAAACGAGGAGGCGCGCGCGGAGGCGCGGGTGCTGATGCGCGTTCAGGAACAGATGCTGAGCCCGAAGATGGGCGAGAACATCATCGGCGCCATCCAGGACCACGTCACCGGCACCTACCTGCTGACCAACCAGAACCCGCAGTTCAACGAGACACAGGCACTGGACCTGCTGCGGACCACACGCATCGACGAGCTGCCCGAACCGGACGGCGTCGTCGAGACGTTCGACGACACCGAGGGGGAGGCCGAGCCCTACTGGACCGGACGGACGCTGTTCTCGGAGCTGTTGCCCGAGGGGCTCGACCTCGAGTTCACCTCCTCGGCCGGCGACAGGGTCCGCGTCGAGGACGGACAACTGGTCGACGGCACCGTCGACGAGGACGCCGTCGGGGCCTTTGGCGGCGAGATCGTCGACACCATCGCGAAGCTGTACTCGCGGACCCGGGCCCGCATCTTCATCAACGAGGTTTCCTCGCTCGCGGTCCGGACGATTATGCACTTCGGGTTCTCCATCAGTATCGACGACGAGTCCATCCCGACACAGGCCCAGGCACAGGTCGACGAGGCAATCGGGAGCGCCGAGAACCGCGTCGAGGAACTCATCGAGGCGTACGAACTGGGTGACCTGGAGTCGCTGCCCGGCCGGACAATCGACGAGACCCTGGAGATGAAGATTATGCAGACGCTGGGCCAGGCACGCGACAGCGCCGGCGACATCGCAGAGGAGCACTTTGCCGACGACAACCCGGCGGTGGTGATGGCCGAGTCCGGCGCGCGTGGGTCGATGCTGAACCTGACCCAGATGGCCGGTTGTGTCGGCCAGCAGGCGGTCCGGGGCGAGCGCATCAACCGCGGCTACGAGAACCGAACGCTCAGCCACTTCAGGGAGGACGACCTTTCGGCCGACGCCCGCGGGTTCGTGCGCCACTCCTACCGGGAGGGGCTGGACCCCCGGGAGTTTTTCTTCCACGCGATGGGCGGTCGCGAGGGGCTGGTCGACACCGCGGTCCGCACGTCGAAGTCGGGGTACCTCCAGCGTCGCCTCATCAACGCACTCTCGGAACTCGAGGCGCAGTACGACGGGACCGTTCGGGATACCAGCGACGGTGTCGTCCAGTTCGAGTTCGGCGAGGACGGCACCTCCCCGGTGGAGGTTTCCTCCGACGAGACCGACCCCGCGGTCGATGTCGCGGAGATCGCCGACCGCGTCCTCGACAGCGAGTTCGAGGACGAGCAGGAGAAACAGACGTTCCTCGGCGAGGGGTTCGAACCGACGAACATCTCCGAGCACGCCGACGACTGGTGGCTCGCCCAGAGCGACGACTGACCACCCATGACAGAGATACCAACAGAGATACGAGCCGCCGCCGAGGAGAGCAGTCTCCCGAAGCGGCTCAGGGACGAACTGTACAGCACCCTCGAAGAGCGCGACGTGACCGTCGAGCAGGCAAGCGAGATACTCCAGGCGACGGTCGCCCAGTACGAGGAGTCCCGGGTCGACCCGCTCGACCCCGTCGGGACCATCTCGGCCCAGAGCATCGGGGAGCCCGGAACACAGATGTCCATCGTGTCTGATGAACGGGTCCTGCTCAGACGGGAGGATGAAACAACGGTGACCGAAATTGGCCCACTGGTCGACGAACTGCTCGACGACCAGCAGAGTCACACGGTAGGCGACCACGAAGTCGCACGTGCGCCCACCGGGCTAGAGGTACTCTCGCTCCGTGCAGACGAACAGGTCGAGTGGAAACCCGTCGACGAGATTAGTCGACACGAGGCTCCCGAGGAACTTCTGGAAATCGAACTCGACTCCGGCCGCACGATACAGGCGACGAAATCGCACTCGTTCGTGAAGAAAATCGACGGAGACATCGTTCCAGTTGCGGGTGACACGCTCGCGCCGGGCGACGAACTACCGGTCGTTGGTACGTTCGACAGTGACTCGGAGAGTGCCGACTTTGATTCGTTCCTCTCGGAGCACGGGCGTACGCTCACCGATGGTGGACTGGCCTACGGGTCAGACGA
>JAQCNG010000309.1 GCA_028275145.1 Halovenus sp.
ATCTCGCTCGCCTTTTTCGAACCTGGCGCGACAATCATCTCCGTCGAGAGGTCGATACTCCGGCCCTCCAGCATCTTCGCGGCCGGCAGGATGTCCTCGTAGGCACCGTTCGTACAGGAGCCGATGATGACCTGGTCGACCTCGGTGCCGGCGGCCTCCCGGACCGGAACGACGTTGTCGGGCATCGACGGCTTCGCGACGAGCGGCTCCAGTTCGGAGAGGTCGACTGTCAGCGAGTCGTGATAGTCGGCGTCGTCGTCGGGCTGGAGTTCGACAAACTCCTCGCCCCGCCCAACGCGCTCCAGGTACTCCCGGGTTCGCTCGTCAGTCGGGAACAGGCTCGTCGTCGCACCCAGTTCCGTTCCCATGTTCGTGATGGTCATGCGCTCGGGCGCGCTCAGCGTCTCCACACCCGGACCGCTGTACTCGAATATCTTGCCGACACCACCCTTTACCGAGAGCCGGCGGAGCATCTCGAGGATAATATCTTTCGCCGTCGCCCAGCCGGGGAGTTCACCCTCCAGACGGACCTGGACAATCTCGGGCATCTCGATGTAGTAGGCACCGCCGCCCATCGCGACGGCGACGTCGAGTCCGCCCGAACCGATTGCGAGTTCGCCGATACCGCCCGGCGTCGGGGTGTGCGAGTCCGACCCCAGCAGCGTCTTGCCCGGCGCGGCAAAGTTCTCCCGGTGGACGTTGTGACAGATACCGTTACCCGGTCGGGAAAAGTACGCCCCGTAGGTCCCCGCCGCGGAGCGCAGAAACCGGTGGTCGTCGGTGTTCTTGAAGTCGAACTGGTAGGTCTGGTGGTCGCAGTACTGCGCAGCGAGTTCGGACTGGACCTCGTCGAGACCGAGTGCCTCGAACTGGAGCCAGACCAGCGTTCCGGTGGTGTCCTGTGTGAGCACCTGGTCGATCTCGATACCGATCTCCTCGCCGGGCTCGAGGTCACCCTCGACGAGGTGGTCGTCGAGAATCTTCTCGGTGAGTGTCTTTCCCATAGCGGTTCAGTATCGGCCGCCTGAGGGGATAAATCATGTTATCCGCTCGGGGACAGGTGCGACGAGTCACGGTCCGGAGCCGGTGGGGATACAGTACATATCAGGTAGGCTGTATCACTTCGACGGGAACTGGGGTGAAACAGAGCACAGCCAGCACGAAGGTGATGACCCCGAGGGCGATGCGTGGGCGGTCGAGCGGGCTGTCGTCGACGGGTGTCGCCGGGCCGGCGTAGGCGAGTCCGAGCGCGAACAGCCCCCAGAGGGTCCAGATGAGCACCGAGTCGATGCCACGGAACAGAAACAGGTAGCCCGCGAGGCCGAACAGGAGCGCCGGGAAGCTTCGGGCGATGAGTTGCTGTCTCTCGCCGAGGATGGCCCGCAGGATGTGCCCGCCGTCGAGCTGTCCCACCGGGAGCATGTTCAACAGCGTCACCAGCATCCCGACCCAGCCACCAAAGACAACCGGGTGGACGGGCCCACCGTCGAGTCGGCCGCCCGTGCCGGTGGCCTGTGCGATGAACTCCAGCAACGGTGGGTAGTTGAAGCGCACGCCACCCTCCTCGGATATCTGCCCGGCGGCGGCCTCCTGTGCCGGCAGCGGGTCGAGTTGCAGACCAATGACCGTCACGAACACCGTCGCGACCAGCCCCGCGAGCGGCCCGGCCACGCCGATGTCGAACAGCGCCTTGCGGTCGGGGATGCGCCCCTCCATCTTGATAACCGCGCCCAGTGACCCGATGTACGTCGGTACGGGGATGAAATACGGCAGCGACGCCTGCACGCCGTGATACCGGCTCAGCACGTAGTGCCCGAGTTCGTGGACACCGAGCACGCCCATGATGGCCACGGTAAAGGGCCAGGCCTCGACCATGCGCCAGGGTGCCTCGAACACCGGAATCTGGTACCAGAAGAACGCGCCCGCGAACAGCGTCGAGAGGATGGTCCCGGCGAACAGGCCGACGTTCAGCCAGGGAACCCCCTCGATACCGACCGAGTGTGGCTCCGCGACCAGCACGTGCTCGCCGCGGGAGATCGGGACGTCTCCGCCGGTGTACCCGCGCTGCAGACTGACATCGTACCCGCGGTCGCGGAACATGCCCCAGAGGTCTGCCTCTAGGCGCTTCCGCGAGGCGCGTGGGTCGCCGATGTACAGCACCGTCTCGCCGTCACGGCGCACGTCGTAGACCTCGAACAGCGAGACGAGCTCCACCGGGTCCGGCGGGTCCTCCGGGTTCCTGCTGGTCGGGCCCCCACGGTCTCCTCCGGCGGAGCCGCCGACCTCTCGGGACGACGTCTCCCCGGGAGGAACCGAGGCGACCGGCACCTCGTCGCCCGTGGCAGGGTCGCCCTCCGCGGAGCCTGTGGGGTCGTCGTAGCCGTCTCCCGGGGAGTTTGACGGCACGTTCCGTGCTGTCTCGTCGGAGGAACTGTCCGTGTCGTCACGGTTACCCATCACTGTGATGTACGTTCCGCGGCCGAATAAATCCCCTGAGACAGCGCAGTTACGTTCGCTCGTCGTGGACCACGTCGCCACCGACGAGGGTCATCGTGACGTCGATATCGGCGATATCATCGGCCCCCCAGGGCGACTCCTCGAGCACGACCAGGTCGGCACAGTTTCCGGCGGTGACGGTGCCCATGCGGTCCTCGTCGAACCCTGCACGGGCCGCGCCGTGGGTGTACGCACGCAGTGCCTCGAACACCGACAGTTCCTGCTGGGGTGCCGGTGCGTCGACAGCCTGTGCGATGCCGAACAGCGGGTCCATCGGCATACAGTCGCTCCCGAAGGCGAGTTCGACACCGCTGTCTGCGAGCGTCCGGAACCGGTTCGAGTCGCGACGGCGCTCGTCCCCGAGTCGCTCGGCGTACAGCCCATCCGCCCGCGCCCACTTCAGGAAGTTCGGCTGTGCCGAGACGACCACGTTGCTCGCGGCGAGTCGCTCGACTAGTTCGTCAGTCAGCACCTCGACGTGCTCGATGCGGTGGCGCGCCCCGTCCGTGTCCTCGTAGGCATCGAGCGTCGCCGCGATTGCCGCGTCACCGATTGCGTGGGTGGTCATCTGGAGACCGGCGTCGTCGACGCGCTCGACCAACACCCCGAGTTCCGCCGGCGGAACCACCCACTCGCCTCTGTGCTCGCTCTCGCCGGTTGTGTCGGACTCGTCGGTATCGGCGTACGGCTCGGAGAGACGGGCGGTGCGGCCGCCGATACTGCCGTCGGTGTAGGTCTTGATAGCCCCCGTGCGTACCCGGTCGCTCCCGTGGCCCGAGCGCAGTCCGGTTTCGAGGACGGCATCGAGGTGGTCCGACCAGTAGTTGATGCGCACGCGCAGGTCCAACTCGCCCGCGGCGTCGAGTTCGCGATACACCCGCGGTGCGTGGGAGTTCCGGACCATGTCGTGGACGGCGGTGACACCCCGGCGGTTCGCGGTTGCCTGTGCCGCCCGCAGGTACTCGCGTGTCCGCTCCGGGTCTGCGCCGATGGCCGCCCAGACCGCATCGAGCGCGTCCTCGACGAGCACGCCCGTCTGTTCGCCCCCCTCCCGGCGGACGTCGCGGTCGGGGAACTCGGAGCCGTAGCGGTCGAACACGACGCTGTTGACAGAGGCGAGATGCAGGTCCTCGCGAAACGCCGCGACCGGTCGGTCCGTGCTCACCGCGTCCAGGTCCGACCGGGTGAGATACCGCGACTCCGCCCAGGTGCTCTCGTCGTAGGCAAAGCCCAGCACCCAGCCGTCGGTCTCGTCCCGGCGCTCGCGCAGGCGCTCGACACACCCGGCCGGACCGGCCACGTCGCCCAGGTCAGCCTCGCGGGCGCGTCTGCCGACCATCTCCATGTGGGTGTGTGCGTCGACGAACCCCGGCAGCACCGTCCGGCCGTCGAGGTCGACGACACGTGTCTCTGCGCTCTCGAGAAACTCGACCTCGTACGCCGAGTCGACCCTGACGATTCGCCCGTCGCGGACCCCGACCGCCTCGGCGTCGGGCGCTGTCCCGTCGTGGTTGCGTTCGAGGGTGTGGACCCGTGCGTTCGTGAGAATCAGGTCGGCGGCGGTCATGGCGCAGACATCGGTCGGAATCCGAATAACGGTTTTGGAGTGCGAAGGAAAACGCCTTTTGCCGGAACCGCCACAGACAGACGTATGAGCAGCGAGGACCCGGAGACGCCCGACGACAGCGGCGACGAGGGCCCGGACGACGGCGAGACCACCGTCCCCCCGGCGGCTTTCGAGGAGCGACTGGACGAGGCCGCCGCCGCAATCGAGGCCGCCGAGACCGAGGCCGCCCTCGACGACACCGGGGCGACGCTGGACGGAATCGAGGCGGACCTCGCGGACGCCACCCTCGCAGCCACCGCCGGGCAGGACGGAGACGGGGACGACCCCGAGACGGCTCTGCGTGACCGCATCGACGAACTCCGGGAGAGCGTCGAGAGCAAGCGCGGCCCGTACGTCGAGACGGTCATCGACGAACTCGACAGCGCGCGGGAGACCATAACCACCACCGAGTGGACCGACGAGGGACTCGGAGACGTCGGGGCCGCCGCCCAGCGGTTCGTCGAGACAGCCGGCGAGACACTCGGCGAGCCGTGTACCGTCGACACGGGCAACGCCGAGACAATCACCACCGGGCTCTCCGACGTGTCGGCGGTCATCGAGGATGCGGGTCTCCACCCCGACGAGGACGAGGCGGCGATTGCGACGCTGCTCTCGGGGGCCGAGAGCCTCACCGACGCACTGGACGACGCGCAGGTGTTCGGTGACCTCGAGATTCGCGAGCAGTTGAGCCGAATGGGGTTTTACGACGTGCTCACGCCGCGCAACCGAACGGACTTTCCGCCGGAGTGGAACGCAATCAAGCTCTACGAGTCCCGTGGCGAGGCCGAGCCGATTCTGACCGCGCTGGAGAAACTCGACTCGGAGTTCATGCAGGACAACATCCTGGACGCGCTGGAGCACTTTGCCCCCGAGGCGGCCTTCGAGGACGTGCAGGCGCTCGCGAAGCGGCGCAACAAGCAACCGGTCCGGATACTCGGGCGCATCGGGGACGAGCGGGCCTGCGAGATGCTGGAGGGTTTCCTGGGTGGCGGCGATGTCGAACTCGAGAAGACAGCACTGTGGGCGCTTGGCTGTATCGGCGGTGAGCGGTCGACCGAACCGGTTGCACAGCGACTGGTCGCGGACAGCGCCGAGGTGCGCTCGGCGGCCGCCCGGTCGCTGGGCCTGCTGGGTGACACGCGGGCAATCGACCCGCTCGCGGACCGCCTCGCCGCCGACGACGACGAGCGCGTCCGGGCCAGTGCCGCCTGGTCGCTCACCCAGATTGGCACAGCACGGGCGCTCGACGCTGTCGCCGAGTACGCCGACGACCGCTCCTATCTCGTCCAGACAGAGGCCGAACAGGCGACCGGCGCCTGAGTGGGTTCGCCCCCCGGCGTGCCATCACACGAGCGTGCCACTGGCCACGGGCACCACACGACCACCAACCTCGACTGCGATGTCCTCGCCGGTGTCCTCGGCGGCGAGATGCAGACGCGACGGGCGACCCATCTCGTAGCCCTGTTCGACCCGGGCGTCGACCGAGGCGGAGCCGAGATACCCGTGGCGGGCCAGATACGCCGCCAGACAGCCGTTCGCAGAGCCGGTGGCGGGGTCCTCCGGCACCCCGTAGTACGGTGAGAACATCCGCACAGCCAGGTCGTTGTCGGCCCCGCGCGGGTCCGGACAGACCGCGTGGACGAGTTTCGCCTCGCGTTCGCCGACGAGGCTGTCGTAGGCGTCCCTGTCGAGGTCGATTGCGGTCAGCGCCGCCCGGTCGGTCAGCGGCACGATTATCGTCGGGAGTCCCGTCGAGACGACCTGCACCGGCCAGTCGTGGTCGAGTCGGTCGGTGGGGAGTCCGAGGACAGCGGCGGGCTGGTCACGGGAGAGGGTGTCTCCGAACTCGGGTGACTGCTGGCGCATCCACAGCGTCTCGGCGCCGTCTCTCTCTCGCACCCCGACCGGAATCTCGCCGACCTGCAGGGACAGCGCCACCGTGTCGGGGGGTCCGTCGGCGAGTTGCCGGCGGATGACCGACGCGGTCCCGAGCGTGGGATGGCCCGCAAAGGGAACCTCCTCGGCGGGTGTGAAGATGCGGACCGGCCACGCGCCGTTCTCGGGTGGGCCGGTGACGAACGTCGTCTCCGAGAAGTCCATCTCGGCGGCGATTGCCTGCATCTCCCCGCCCGAGAGGTCGCCCGCGCCGGTGACCACCGCGAGCTGGTTGCCCGCGTACCGCTCCTGTGCGAACACGTCGACGATGTGGAACTGGTGGGCCACGGTGTGGGTTGTAGCCCGGTGGGCAAAAGTGCATCCGCTGGTTCCGCGGGCCTGCGCCCGTCCGGTGGGCTGGCTCGCCGACACGCGGCTCTGTGGCGGGCGCGTCGGTGTCCCCTCCGTGACCGCGCCGCTCGACTGTCGAACTGTGTCGAGGGGAGAGAGGTGGGATACGCCCGTCTCGACAGGTTGATGAAACTGCTCGCCTAACCTGTGACATGGAGCTAGTTCCGGATACGAGCGTCGTCATCGACGGTCGGATATCCGACCGTGTCGAGGACGGCGAGTTCGCCGGCGCGACCGTGCTGGTGCCGGAGACTGTTGTGAGTGAACTCGAAGGACAGGCAAACAACGGCCGGGAGACCGGATGGGAGGGACTCTCCGAGCTACAGCGGTTGCTCGACCTCGAGGAGGCCGGTGACGTGGCGCTCAGTTACATCGGCGAGCGACCGGGCGGACACTCCGGAACCGAGGCCGAGCGGGAGATGGACCTGGATGCGGTCATCCGGGAGGCCGCCGCCGACCGGGGGGCGACACTCGTGACCAGCGACGAGGTGCAGGCCGAGACCGCACGCGCAAAAGGAATCGACGTTGTCTCGCTGGAGCCGATCTCCCGCGAGGTGAGCACTCTCGCCATCGAGGAGTTCTTCGACGAGACGACGATGAGTCTCCACCTCAAGACCGACGTCCAGCCGATGGCAAAGCGCGGTGACGTCGGTGAGATGCGCTACAAGCCAATCGGGGACGAGACCCTCGACCAGAGTACGCTCCGCGAGTACGCGGCCGACGTTGTCGAGGGGGCGAGCACACACCCCGACGGGTTCGTCGAACTCGACGAGCCGGGTATGACAATCGTCCAGTTCCGGGAGTACCGCATCGCGATTGCCCGGCCCCCGTTCAGCGACGGGCTCGAGATAACCGCGGTCCGGCCAATCGTCAAGACCGCGCTGGACGACTACGCACACGCGGACGCGCTCCGCGACCGGTTGAGCGAGCGCCAGCGTGGCGTGCTCATCGCGGGGTCGCCCGGCGCGGGCAAGTCCACGTTCGCGCAGGCGGTCGCGGAGTACCTGCAGGGCGAGGGTGTCGTCGTCAAGACGATGGAGAAACCCCGGGACCTGCAGGTCGGACCGGAGATTACCCAGTACACCGAACTGGGTGGGCAGATGGAGAAGACGGCCGACTCGCTGTTGATGGTCCGGCCGGACTACACCATCTACGACGAGGTCAGAAAGACCGACGACTTCGAGGTGTTCTCGGATATGCGTCTCGCGGGCGTCGGGATGATCGGTGTCGTCCACGCGACGCGAGCGATCGACTCGCTCCAGCGACTCATCGGGCGGGTCGAACTCGGACTCATCCCGCAGGTCGTCGACACCGTCGTGTTCATCGAGGCCGGCGAGGTCACGACGGTGTACGACGTGAGCACGGAGGTCAAACTCCCGGAGGGCCTGCAGGAGGCCGACCTGACGCGGCCGGTCGTGATGGTCCGGGACTTCGAGACCGGCGAGCCACAGTTCGAGATATACACGTTCAACCGCCAGGTCGTCACTGTCCCGATAAACGACAGCGAGGACTCGGGCGTCGAGCAGGTCGCGAAACAGGAGATAGAGCGCGAGATTCGCGCAATCGCGCAGGGCCACGTCGAGGTGGAACTCCAGGGGCCAAACACCGCGGTCGTCTGGGTGGCGGAGCACGACATCTCGGCGGTCATCGGAAAGGGCGGTGGTCGCATCTCCGAGGTGGAACAGCGCCTGGGTATCGACATCGACGTGCGGACACACGACGAGCGACCGGACGGCGGCAACACCGGCGGTGGGGCAAGCGGTATCGAAACCGGCGCAGGCGGCAGTCGGACGGTCGCGCCGGAGGTCACCAGCCAGCACGTCGTCATCCCGGTTGACGGCGCGGGCGGGGAGACCGTCGAAATAGAGGCAGACGGGGAGTACCTGTTCACCGCGACTGTCTCCCGGGGTGGCGAGATTCAGGTCTCCCGGGGCAGTGCAATCGCCGAGGAACTCGAGAAGGCAATCGACCACGGCCGCGCAATCACGGTTTCCTGATGGGCTACGAACTCCGCCAGCACACGGCCGACGTGGCGGTGGAGGCCACCGGTGAGGGTCTCGGCGCGACGTTCGGTGCTGTCGCGGACGGGATGGCCGCCGCGATGTGCGCCGACTGGCCCGATGCCGGCGACCGCCACGAGATTACCGTGACCGCAGAGTCCCGCGAGGCCCTGCTGTTCGACTACCTCGACGAACTCATCTACGAGCGCGACATCCGGTCGGTACTGCCGGTCGACAACGCCGGCCGTGTCGGGCGTGCGCCCGTGCCGGCAACCCCGGAGAGTGTGGGCAACCGGGTGGAGGGCGACGGGGCGCGCTGGCGGGTCGACGGGGAGTACCGGGGTGTCCCGCTCGACCGGGTCGACGCCCGGGACCTGAAGGCGGTCACCTACTCGGAGATGGCAGTTGAGGAGACAGCCGACGGCTGGCGGGCGTACGTCGTCTTCGACGTGTGATGGCGAGCGGCGGTCCGACGGTTCAGTCGCGGTTGAACGCGAACACGAGCCTCAGTCGACAATCTCCACCTGTGTCTCCGGACCCCGACTGGACAGCGCGTCCAGCAGGTCAATCTCCCGCTGCAGTCTCCGGGTGGCCGTTTGCTCCATCTCGTCCTCGAGATAGGCCCGGAGTCGCTCGAACCGGCGGTCCTGCTGTGTCGAGACGGCCAGGGGAACCCCCTGGACCCTGTGTCGGACTGACCCTCCGGGGTCTGTCTCTGTGCGTTTACGCTGGTCGGCGGCCCAGGAGCGCAGTTCGCGGCCGTACCGGGACAGGGCAACCGCCGTCCGGATGCCGTCGTCGGTGAACCGCCCGGTGTCCTCGGGGATACCGACGGGAATGCACTCGGTGTGTTCGCCCCCGCCACGCTCGGTCCACGAGACACGCACCTCCGGCTCCGGTTCCGGGTTGCTGTTCGTTCCTGTTACCCGTACGAGCACGGGCCCGCTGTGTACCACGTCATCGCTGACCAAGGGGAACAGCGTTCCGGCGTGGACGAGTCGGTCTGTCACAACCGTGGCCGGCGGACGACCGTGGACCGTCGCTATCTCGTACCCGTCCGCGTCGAGTTCGACCGTCAGGTCGTAGCCCACCGGGGTGAGCAGGCGGTAGAGCGCCCCGTCGAGTCGGGGCTCGAACCCCGGTGAGACAAAACAGTAGTTCGCGCCACGAACCTCCGCCAGTCTCGCCGCGAGCTCCGCGTTCGCGTCGAGACCGACCCCGAGGGCTGTCGCGTGGATGCCGCGTGTCGACGCGTCGGCGAACGTGGCCACGAGGTCGTCCGCAGCCGTTGTTCCGGTGTTGGCCAGCAGGTCACTCAGGAGCATCACCCGACGCTCGCGCCGGCCATCGTGGTCCCGGGAGGGGAACATCCCGAGGGCCGTCTCGCAGCCCTCGCTCAGGCTCGTCGCTCCGCCGGCGTCCACGTCCCGGGCAGGGCCGACCACCGCGTTCAGGTCTACGTCCCCGACAACCCGGAGCGGCCTGGCGACGTGTGCCCGCTGGTTGCAGAGAACGACACCGAGCCGGTCGTCCTCACCGAGTTGTCTCGCGAGCGCACCGAGCGCCTCCGATGCGCGCTCGAGTTTCGTTGTTCTGTCCCGGGCCGAGTCCTGTGAGTAGCTGTCGACCGGCCGCTCCATCGACCCCGAGATATCGAGTACCACCACCATGTCCAGTCGTGGACGCACGAACGCGGGGCCCTCGAGAGTCGCGTCGAGACCGACCGACAGGTAGCGCTCGGTCTCGCCGGTGATCGGGTGTTCGGACACGCCCGCACCCACACTGGGAGAGAGCATCCCGTCGGAGTCCGTCCGGTCACCGGCCGCGATGTGGTGCTCGCAGAACAGCGCGCAGTCCCGGATTGCCGCCGGCTGTGGCGTGTACCCGCTCGCGACGTTCGCCCGGAAGCCGGTTGTGGTCGGCTCCTCGTCGGCGGCCGGCGGTTCTCCCTCCACGTCCATCGGTTCGACCTGCGACGGTGTGTCCCGCTGGCTCGCCCCCGGACGGTCGGTCGCATCCGCGACGCGCTGGGGACACGAGGGACAGAACATCTCGAGTCGACCCATCGAGTCGTCCGCGTGCATCGGCATCCAGTTGTCGACCGATGTGACCGCCGCCGGCGAGTCCCGCAGACACGCCCTGCCGTCGAAGATACCGAACGGCTCCGTCAGACCGAGCTGTGTCGCCGCCTCGCTGACACCGGAGTCGGCCGCGTCGAGAACCCGCTCCGGCCGAACCGGTGTTCCGCACGCGGGACAGTCAACCCCGTTGTCAATTGCACCGCCTGGTCCTGCGGGGTCAGCGCCGAGCAACCCGTACAGGTGGTAGGTCTCGCCGGCTCTCAGCCCCACCGGGCTGCTGCTATCAGGCGTCGTGAGCACCGCGAACTGGGTGTTGCACCTGTCGGTGAACAGCAACCGATGGACCGAGTTCTCTCCCCGACGGACGATCCGTCGAGTGACGAACTCCGCGGTGATGTCGAAGCGTCCCCCCTCGTTGATGTCGGCGTGTGTCGTGTTCATGTGTTCGAGTCGCGTGTCGTCTCAGAGACTGGCGATAGATGAGCGATGTCAATGCAAACACTCGCCCGAAACGGTATCTGTGCGCAACCGACACAGTGAAATCCTTACCTCCCAATTTCGTGTACGAGTCTCGACGTATTAAAGTCTTTTTCAAATATCATTCTAAATATTTATATAAATATGATATAAACGTCATGATGTTCGTTACCTTCCTCGATAGCGCTCCGCGCTCCGTTTTTGAGTACTCGCTGCACGGACAGGCGTCGTCGGGCTGACGAGTAGCGAGGCGAGATAGCCGTGTCAGGAGATTCGAGACTCACGAGACACTGTGGTCGACCATCTCGGCGGCGGTATCGTCCAACCGCCCTCCCGGCTGTCCCTGTCAGCGCGGTGTCTGTCCGCACTGCCGGCGTAATCGACAGGTGTTAGTCGGGCAGGTGGCTACTATCTGGTGTGGCAGTTACCGACAAAATCTACGTGAAGAACCACCGGCAACTCGCCTCCCAACTCGAGCGGTCGTTCCCGAAGGGCGCGTTCAGCGGGGCGACGATGGACATCCTCTATCAGGGTGAGGGACTGGAGAAACTCGACGAGGCGACCCGCGACCGGGTGCTCGACTTTGCCGTAGATTTCATGGACTGTGACTGTGAGGCCAACCCCCACTGTGGCTGCCCGGAGCGGAAGTTCGTCCGATACCTGCTGGAACTCCGCGAACAGGGGCTCGGCCCGCAGGCAGTTATCGACGTGATGAGCGACGACTACATGCTGTACGCCTACCCCGGCGACATCCTCTCCTTTCTGGACGACTCGGTCCGGACGCTCGAGGCGGCCGAGCACCTGGCAGAGGTGGACAACAGGCCCGAACCGGCCGACCGGATGCGAACGCTCCGGGAGAACCTCGTCCGGTAGGGTATCCGAGCGGAACACCGGTTCATACTGTCGGCTGTGCGTTCGACGGCGGCGTGGTCGACGTGGACGTGACCATGGAGACGAGCGTCGACGACGCCTACGCCACCGGGGCGATGGTCCGGGCAGAGGAGTGGCAGGCGGTCATCTCCGCGGGCGACGGCGCGGCGGCGGCGCTGAACATCCTCACGAGAGAGCGCGGCGAGCACTTCCACGACTTCGACGTGCCGGCCGACGCGGAGGCCACCTTCGGCGACGACTGACCCGCGTGTGACCCCGGCGGTTGCGCCCGAACCGACGGGGTCAGCCCTGTTTCTCGTCGCCGGTTTCGGTGTCGCCACCGGAGCCCTCGTCGGGCTCTGACACCCAGGAGACGTCGTCGGCCCGGGACTTGTGGACTTTGAACGGGCCGTCGACGAACATCTCCTCGCGGTCGTTGTCAGGGTCGGGTTTGCGCTCGTCACGCTCGAAGATGTAGGCAAAGAACCCAAACAGCGGGACAAAAAACGAGATTGCGGCCCACTTTGTCGGGTTCATGTCGTACTCGGGTGCATCGAGATAGGCGTAGCCCGCCATCGCGAACAGCGTCAACAGTATCAGCGCGGCGTTGAGAACGACGACTGGCCTGACCATACCAGCGGTTCGGGGCCACAGCGTAAAAACCCCTGCCGGTCACTCGTCGTCGTCGGACTCGAGTCGCTGGATGAGATAGCCGAAGGCTGGCATCCCGACGATAAACGCGCCGAGGAGCCCGAGGAGCAGAATGCCGCCCTGCGCGCTCAGGTCGTTCGCGGTTGTTCCGGTCGCGGTCCCCTCGAACTGGCCGTCTAGTTTCACCGACTCCTGATCGAGTTCGACATCGGTGATGGTCCCGGTGGCGTTGCCGTCGATTGCCCCACTGATATCACCCTCGAATGTGGCGTCGGTCAGACTCCCGTTCTCGGCGGTGCCCTCGATAGTTCCGTCCAGATTCGCCTCGATGTCGCCGCTGTAACTCCCGTCGAACGCGAGCGACACCGCACCGTCCGAGATTTCTCCCTCGTAGGTGCCGTCGATGCTGCCGTTGAGCGGCCTGTCGTCGACGGTCACCTCGTCGCCAAACGCGGTGCTGAGGACCGCAAGCGCGAGGACGAAGGTTGCCACGACCGCAACCGTGATACCGACCTGCACGACGAGGTCCCGCTCGATTTCCATATCCGCGGATTTCACAGGGACGGTCAAAAGGGTTGCGTACTGGCCGTCAGCGGCCGGCAACCCCTCCGACACACACCCATCGAATCAGTTAGGTGGCTGGAGTTCCTATCAACGCACTGAACGCGACGATAACTCGACCGCGTTCGAGACCAATGAGCCAGGCACCACCCCCCGCGACCGACGACCTGGTCGCACTCGCACCCGACCCGGGCACGCTCTCGGAGCGTGGCCTGCGCGCCTGGACCGAGCGCATGGCCGTCCGCTCGCTGGGTGAGACCTACGTGGTCGAGAGTCAGAGCGGCGCGCACTACGTCGTCGACCCGACAGAGGGAAGCTGTAGTTGTCCGGACGCACGCATGCGCGGTGAGACCTGCAAGCACCTCCGCCGGGTGGCACTGGAGATCACGACCGGTCGTGTGCCGCCGCCGGGCGAACACCCCATCTGCCGGTCCTGTGGTGCGGAGACGGGGCCTGCCGACGAGCCACCGGTGCTCTGTTCGGCCTGTGCCATCGACCCCGGCGACATTGTTCTCGACCGCGAGACGGGTGACCGCCTGGTGGTCCTCAGGGTCTCGCCCCGGCGTGCCGACGAGACCGAGATTGCCGCAACAGGGACAACCGTCGCGGCCCACCCCTCGAACAGTGGGTATCCGCCCGGGGACCCCGTTGTCGAGGTCGTCTACGCCAGCGATGTCGCCCGCCGGGACGACCCCCGACGGTACGCGTTCCCCCGTGCTCGACTGGAATCCGCCGACGATGCCGCCGTCGTCGTGTGATCTCGCTCGTCGGAGGCTGTTGTGACCGTCCGCGCGAGATTCATGTCGGATAACGGAATATCACGGCCTCTCGCCGGCCTCACGAAACCGATTCGACAACAGTTTTAGGCCGGGTACACTTGTTGCATACAATGGCTTCGTGCATCATCTGTGGCACATCTACCGACGGTCGTGTCTGTTCGCTTCACGAGGAGGATGTCGTCTTCGAGTTCCGTGGGACGGACCCGGACGAGTTGACGCCGAACCGGTACTACCGCGGAGCGGTCGACGGGTTCGCGGACTTCGGTATCTTCGTGGATATCGGCGATTCGGTGACAGGTCTGCTTCACCGGAGCGAACTCGACAGCCGTCTCGAGAGCATCGACCTCGACCCGGGCGAGACGGTGTACGTCCAGGTAAACAACGTCAGGGACAACGGGAACATCGACCTGAGCTGGTCCATCCGGCAGGACCGCTCCCGGTTCCGTGGGGCACTCGTCGACGACCCCGACGCCGACGAGGACCAACTTCTCGAACCCGAGGAAACCGAGAGCGAGAGCGAGGGCGTCGTCAAGACGACGGTTTCCGCGGACGACGGGAGCAGTAGCGAGAGCGCGGACACCTCCGACAGGTCGAGCAACGACACCGCCGAGGCGACGACATCCGAGCCCGGCGACACGGACGGGAGCGCCGAGCGCGAGGAGCGAGGCGAACCGACGCCCGTGGCGGTATCGGAACTCGAGGGGTCCGTTGGCGAGCGGGTCCGTCTGGAGGGGGAGATTGTCGAGGCCCACCAGACCAGCGGACCGACCGTGTTCACCCTGCGAGACGAGACAGACAGCATCGAGTGTGCGGCCTTCGAGGAGGCTGGCGTGCGCGCCTACCCCGAGGTGGGCGAGGGCGATGTCGTTCGTCTGGAGGGCGAACCCGAGAACCACCGGGGCTCGTTACAGGTCGAAACCGAGGCGCTCGACACGCTTGACCTGGAGGAGGCCGACACGGTGACCGAGCGTATGCAGGAGGCACTGGTCGAGCGTGCCCGGCCCGACACTGTCGAGACACTCGCCGAGGACCCCGCCGTAGAGGGACTCACCGAGGAGATAGCGGACGTGGCGACGGCAATCCGCCAGGCAGTCATCGAGGGACAGCCGGTGGTGGTCCGTCACGCCGGCACCGTCGATGGCTACGTGGCGGGGGCCGCAATCGAGCGGGCGACGCTCCCGCTCGTCCGGGACCACCACGGCGAGGGTGACGCCGAGTACCACATGTTCGAGCGCCGCCCGCTGGAGGGGTCGGTGTACGACATGGACGACGCCACCCGGGACGTGACGACGATGCTCTCCGCCGAACAGCGCCACGACGAACCGGTGCCGCTGTTCGTGTTCGTCGGTGCCGGGTCGCCTGAATCCGTCGACGCGCTCGACCTGCTCGGGGTCTACGGTGCCCAGCGGGTCGTTGTCGACGACCGACCCATCGAGGCCGCTGTCAGCGACGTTGCCGACGTGACGCTCGCACCCGAGGAACCGACGTTCTCGACCGCACTGGCCGGGGCCGTCGCCGCCACGGTCAACCCCGACGTTCACGACGAACTCCGGCATCTGCCGGCGGTGGGTGCCTGGAGCGAGGCGTCGGACGCCTACACCGACCTCGCGGCGTCGGCCGGCTACGATACCGAGGATAGCCGGGTGGTACGCGAGGCGCTCGCACTCGTGGCCCACTACCAGGCCTACGAGGACAAGCGCGAACTCGTCGCGGACCTCCTGTTCGCCGACGATGCCGACGTGGGGCTCGCCGAGCAGGTCAGCGAGCAGTACCGGACCCGCATGGAGTCGGCAATCGATACGGCACAGGCGAATCTGGAACGCCACTCACTGAACAGCAGGACGGTGCTCCTGCTCGACACGGAGGCCTACACTCACCAGTACGAGTTCCCCCCGACAGCGCTGTTGCTCGACGAACTGGGTCGGCGCGAGGACGCGGCCGCACTGGTCGGACTCGACACGGACGAGTGTCTCGTGCGTGGCGCCGAGGACCTGGACGTCGACGATGTCGCCGCGGCCGCTCGTGAGCGCGCACCCGAAGCCGCGCTCGACGCACGCGGGGCCCGCGACGGCCGAATCGAGTTCCTCGCCGGCGAGCGTGAGACGGCCAGAAAGGCGCTACTCGACGCGCTCGCGACGGAACTCTCCGCTGCGGCTCCCTGACAGGGCGTTCAGTTTCTCTCCGGACGGCTGTTCACCCGCTGCGCGCCCGGGTCTCGTCGACCCGGGTCACATCGCGGTGCTGGAACCGAAACACACTCAGATACCTGTGGCTCAGCGGCCACTGGTGTTCCGGAAAACACAGACCTCAGCAGGCCTGTCTGGGTGGAGCTACAGGTCGCGGGGCTGGACGGTCTTCCGGTCGTTGTCCTCCGCTCGGCGGGCAGCATCGGCCAGCAGCCTCTCCACCTCGTCGTCGAGCGCGGCATAGAAGTCAGACGAGACGTTCATCTCCTTGAGCTCTTCTTTTACAGCGGCTTTGACAATCAGGTCTGCCATACAACGCGTGATATCCCGAGCCGATTCATAAGCTTTCCCGTTCGAGGCCGCCTCTAACCGGTGTGTACGCTGCCGAGCGGCCCTGTCGCGGCGATTCTATGCTGTGTGTTGCCTGACCGCACGTCCCGTACCGGCTACGGGTACTGCGCGTGGGCAATCCGTGCGTTTATTATTGGTGCCCATGCAATCACGTGTACAGGGCGCTTAGCTCAGCTTGGACAGAGCACTTGGCTTCGGACCAAGATGTCGCGGGTTCAAATCCTGCAGCGCCCATCACTGCAGTTCTCGGATAGGATTGACCACACGGCAGAGGGGTGTTTATATATTCACAGAATTTCGAGGCGGATGCCACGGGGTCGTACGGAAATCTCCGATTTCCGTGATGAACGTTGGACAACGTCCAACGAACCTGCGAGCGGGCGATGCCCGCGAGCAGCTGACGAGAGACGAAGTCTCTCGAACCACGTGACCCCGAGGCAGTTGACTCTACCGGCACTACATTTTTGTTGTATCTTGATTGTATTAATCCACCGATCGTCGTCAGTGCGTGGGTTCCGGCTGTCGTACCGACGGATGAGAGTCCGGCAGGTGGTCCCCCGAACGATAACAAGGAGTCCAGCGGGTCCTGCAGGTCGTCCCGGGGGGACAGCACCGACTCGTAGCGCTCGGCTTTCTCGGTCGCAAGCGCCCGCAACACCCACGCGAGCGCCGCCGGGGTAATATCTCCACGGTGGTCCCACGGGTCACCCACGTCGACCACACCGAACACGACATCGACACCGTCGTCACGGAACACGCGACCTGCGCGGGTTGTCACCGACCGACCGCGCCGAGCGCCTCGTCGACTGTGCGACCCCGGCGTTCCGGTCCCAGCTCCGCGGCTATCTTGAGGACGCCCGCAGGGAGAGGACAGGTTCCGTACGACCCCGAGGCCGCGCTCGACTGATGGCGCTGACACCCACATGGCAGCCCCAGGGCTCTGTGGTCGAAAGGCTTGAAACTGTCTCACCCGTGCAACAACGTGATGACCGATGACGAGGCAGTCGGATGGAAAAAAACACTCGCCGAACTCGACAGACTGACCACGGAGTATCGGGCCGAGGGCTGGGATACGGTAGCGGTCCAGGCTGGTCACACGGCCACCCTGGCGCCGAGCGAGGGTGAGTTCGAAACCCCCGAACTCGTCTACACGGTTCCCGACGACAGCGCGGATGAGCTACACACGATGTTCAGTGCGGGCGAACCGACCCGGTTCACCGTCTACCTCGACGAGACACAGTCACCACGGTACCACATCCTGGAACTCGCCGACCCGGAGCAGTCACTCGTCGCACTGGTCGCCAGCGCTGTCGACCAGAGCCAGGTCGGCGGCTTCGGAGAGACAGCACGCGAGGCTGGCAGAGTCTACACGCGGCTCAGACGGCTCGACGGAACGGGGGTCGGGGTGTTCCGACACGACGACCCGACGGTGTTCTTTCCGGACTGACGGTATCACGACACGTAGGACACGGGCCCAGCGCGACCGGCGGTACCAGTCTCGGTTAAACAGTCGGCGAGTCAGTCGAGTCGCGCGGACACCCGCGCCGGGCGAATCGTCTCTCTCGTTTCACTGGTCATGTGTGTGCGCCGGGAGGACATGGAACTATCGACCCCGTCTCTCGCTGTCGTCAGGTGTCTCCCGGGGACGCGTGTTCGGCACGGTGCCTGATACACCGACTCCTTCGGCCCGTCTCGTCGACCTCGTGTTCTGCTGGTGACTCGCGGTCACACACGGAGTTGAACTCCTCGTTTACTGTCGCTAGGGCTTCCTCGGGGTCGAGTTCAGCCGCTTCTGTCGCCTGGTCGAGTACGTCCTGTGCTTTCGGGGACAGATCGATGTTCTTGAACAGCTCACCGACTATCGCCTCTACCGACCGTCCGTCACCCCTAATTCCGAGCCGGCGTTTGAGCTGGCTGGACAACCCGGTTTCGCGCCGGGACCGGTCGCGGAGAACGTCGCGAAACGCCTCAATCGCGTCGAACGCCTCGTCGGACAGCCCCTCGTACTCCGCCGGCTTGATTTTCCCCGGGCATCGGGTCGCAAACGGACAGCCTGCCGGCGGGTGACGAGGGTTCGGTGGTGTTCCTCTGAGTGTAATCCGTTCGAGGTTGTCTGGGGCCGGTGTCGACGACCCGGGAATCGCCGACAGCAGCGACCGCGTGTACGGGTTCGCGGGGCTGTCGAACACACGTTCTGTCGGGCCAACCTCCATCAGATTCCCCAGATACATCACCGCAACACGGTCGGCGATATGCCTGATAACCGAGAGATCGTGCGCGATGAACAGGTACGTGAGCCCGAGTTCCTCCTGAAGCTGTTCCAGTAGGTTGATGACCCGTGCTTGCACCGAGACATCAAGCGCAGACACGGGCTCGTCGAGAATCAGAAACTCTGGCTCGAGTGCGAGGGCCCTGGCGATACCGATCCGCTGGCGCTGTCCACCGGAGAACTGGTGGGGATACCGGTAGAAATGCTCCTCTCTCAACCCGACCTGGTCGAGAAGCGTGAAGACTCGTTCCTCGCGCTTTGCCGGTGTCTTCCAGTCGTGTGTCTCGAGTGGTCCGTTGATGACCTCACCGATCGTCTGCCGGTCGTTGAGACTCTCCTGCGGGTCCTGAAACACCATTCCGATCCGTTGTTGCCACTCCCGAAGTCCACTCCCCGATAGCTCGGTGATATCCGTCCCGTCAACGGCGATGGTGCCGTCTGTTGCAGACTCGAGTCCGACGAGAGTCCGGCCCAGTGTGCTCTTACCACACCCGGACTCACCGACGAGCCCGAGGGTCTCACCACGGGCAATCTCGAGTGAGATTCCGTCGACGGCCCTGACTGGTGGCTCGCCACCGATCAGTGACCCGTCGGTGTAGTACGTCTTGAGGTCACGGATCTCGAGTAGCGTGTCTCCGCGCTCGGAACCGGTGTCGGCACCCTGTGTGGGTGAACTCACAGCTCCTCACCCCGGTTACCGTACTCCTCACCAGCAAAGATACACGCTGCCGAGTGCTCGACCCTGTCATCGACCGAGACCGTGTCGGGAACCTTCTCCCGGCACTCGTCGACAGCCAGCGGACACCGCGGGGCGAAGCGGCAGGCCTCGGACGGTCCGTTCGGTGTCGGTACCTCTCCCTCGATGGTGGGGAGTTGCTCGTCGGGCGGGGTTCTCCCGGGGATACTCTCGAGCAGTGCGGTCGTGTACGGGTGCTCCGGGTCCGAGAACAGGAGCTCTGTCGGAGCGCTCTCGACTATCTCACCGGCGTAGATAACGT
The DNA here is from genome assembly GCA_028275145.1 of Halovenus sp. Taxonomy (GTDB): domain Archaea; phylum Halobacteriota; class Halobacteria; order Halobacteriales; family Haloarculaceae; genus Halovenus. The sequence goes on from JAQCNG010000309.1 coordinate 19,612, forward strand.
TCACCCTGTCGGCTGTTTCTTCGATAACACCCATATCGTGTGTGATAAACAGGATTGCGAGATCCTCTTTTTGCTGGAGGTCGGTCAACAGATCGAGAATCTGTGCCTGAATCGTCACGTCGAGCGCGGTTGTGGGCTCGTCACACACCAGCAGATCTGGGTCGCAAGCGAGTGAGATGGCGATGACTGCTCGCTGTGCCATCCCGCCCGAGAACTGGTGTGGGTACTCGTCGACGCGCCGGGGGGCGTCCGGGATGCCAACAGCCTCTAATAACTCGATGGCGCGCTCTCGTGCCGCTGCTCCGGTCAGCCCCTGGTGGATGTTCAGTGCCTCTCGAATCTGGTTTCCGATGGTGTAGACCGGGTTCAGCGCGTTCGAGGGGTCCTGGAAGATGATCGCGATCTCGCCGCGGCGGTCGTCCCAGCCCTCCTTGACGAGCTCTGTGTTCTTGAACCGAATCTCGCCGTTCTCTATCGCTCCGGGTTCGTCGACGAGTCCGAGGATCGAACGGGCCGTCACCGACTTGCCCGACCCCGACTCGCCGACGAGCCCGACGGTCTCGCCGGGGTAGATATCGAACGAGATTCCGTCGACGGCGTGGATCGTTTCCTTGTCGGTGTAGAACACGGTCCGGAGGTCACGAACCGAGAGGAGGGGTTCGTCACCGCGGGTCGCCCGTCGGTCCGTTGGTGCGGGACGGCTCACGCCCCACCCCCGCGCCCTGCTGCTGCGCTCTCGCTGTCTGACTGCGGGTCGACGGCATCACGGATACCGTCACCCAGCGCGTTGAACCCCGTCACGACGAGCGTAATCAACGCTCCCGGGATCAGTGAGATGTGCCACGAACCCGTGTCGACGTAGTCCTGGCCGAGGTTGATCGCTCGCCCCCACTCGGGTGTCGGCGGTGCGATACCGAGTCCCAGAAACGAGAGCCCCGAGATAGCGATAATCGCCCCTCCGAGCGTCATCGAGCCGTACACGAGGACGTACCCGATGATGTACGGCAGCATGTGTTTGCGCATAATCGTTCGGGGGCGCTGGCCGAAACTGCGCGCAGCGTCGATCCAGGCACGCTCGGAAACCTGGAGTGCCGGACCGCGAATCGACCGCCACATGTAGGTCCACCCGGTGAACGCGAAGATGAGCGCGAGCACGAACCCGCCGCTGTACACGTTACCGACCCACGACTCCGACAGAACGGTGGTGAGCAGAATCAACAACAGCAACTGCGGCATCGCCATCACGCCGTCGGAGATGAGCACCGTACCCAGGTCGACACGGCCCTTGTAGTAGGCGGCGACCAGTGCGAGTGAGACCGCGAGGAGTGCACTGACACCGACGGAGAGCAGCCCGATAACGAGTGAGATCCGCGACCCGGCCGCGATAAATGTAAACAGGTCACGCCCGTTCGGCATCGTTCCGAAGGGGTGAAACCGGCCGTACTCGTCGTATGTCATCGGCATGACCCGAGACAGGTCACCCCGTGACTGGGAGTTGAGGTTCGCCTCGCCGACCAGAATCTGTTCGACTGTCTGTGTCTGGTCGTTCCAGTAGCTTATTTCGAAGGCGTAGGAGTTTCGCATGTTCTGTTCTACGGTCGTCGGGCCGAGCGTCGGTGCGAACACGGCCATCACCACGAAAAAGAACACGATAGCCGCACCGAACAGCCCCCACTTGTGCGAGAGAAACCGGTCGATCATATCGTCACGGGGTGTCCAGTCGGCGACACGTATCTCTCGCCGGTAGTATCGGTAGCCGAACACAGCCCACGCGACCCAGGTGAGCGAGTAGAGATAGACGAGGCCGACGCGGATAGCCCACGAAACCGCTGGTGACAGTCCGAGGAACGTGCCGACCCACTCCTCGCCGTTCCAGTAGCCACCGTTTGGAACCACGTCACGTGACAGCAGCGTCGGGACTGACCGCGACTGCCGCTGGAGTGATTCGAACAGCTCGGTCACCGATGCGAGCAGCGAGCCAGATGCGTCTGCCGTTGGAAGAATACCGACGAAGTCCGCGATCAGTCCAGTAAAGAACGTTCCAACGGCACCGGCCTGGAGGAGAAACAGGACAACCCCGACTGCGAACCACGCAGACAGCGTCGTATCGAGATTGCTGGTCAGACCGACAACCCGCTCGCGGCGGGACATTGCGTCGGACATTACGATCCCTCCAGACCGACTCGTGGGTCGATGATTGTGTACAGCATGTCTTGAGCGAGATTGATTCCGACGGTGATGAGAATAAAGATGTACATCAACGTTCCAACCAGTGGGAGGTCACCCTGTATAGCCGCCTGGTAGAACAGCCACCCGACTCCGTTGATACCGAAGACAGTCTCGACCAGTACCGACCCACCGATGAGGAGAAACGCCTCGCTGGTAATAATCGGGATGAGTGGGATCAGTGCGTTCCGGAAGATGTGTTTCCAGACCAGTGCGCGGTCGGAGACACCTTTTGCCCTCGCAAAGTCGATGTACTTCTCGTTGCGAACCTCGAGCATCGCCGTTCGTCCGATTCGCATCTCGTTGCCCATCGACGCCGACCCCAGCACAACCGCCGCTGGCAGCACCTTCTTTGTTGCCTCGAGGAACCCGTCGACCGTCCAGATTCGAGACATATCTGGACTCCCCGAGATGGAGTCGATCTCGATAAACAGCGTCTCCCAGTTCAACTGGAACCCAAAGACCTGGGGTGAGATACTCAACACAGCCAACAGCATAATCGCGAGCCAGAAGTTCGGCATCGCACGCCAGACGATACCGCCGAACGATGCAAAGTAATCCGACATCGTGTTCGAGTGAAGACCCGCGTAAAACCCCAGTGGCACCCCGATCAGAATCGCAATCACGACCGACCAGAACCCGAGCAGGAGCGTTCGGGGCAGAAAATCGAGAATGAGTGAGTTCACGTTCGAACCCTCGTACAGCAGCCACGTTTGGCCGAGGTCGAACGTGACGAGACTCGTCATCCAGTCGAGGTAGTGTTCGAGTGGTTGCTGGTCGAGCCCGAGCTGTGTCTGGGCGGCCTCGTAGGCGGCCGGGTTCCGCGTCTGTCCCTGACTCAGCAGTCGACTCGCCGGGTCGATCGGACCCATGTATATCGCAGCCCACGTGATGGTCGTCCCGAGCCAGATGACCGGGATCGTCATCAGGACCCGCTTGAACAGGTACGTGAGCCGACTCATCTATGATTCGTCGTGGACGACGGCTGTTGAGTCTGTTTCGACATTCGTTCGAGCTTCGACGGTCTATCTCACCTCTACAGATACTCGCACAAGTAAGTTACCGTGTGATGGTCGTGTCGTCGAACGCCTGGTTCTCCATCACACCGTACATGGTAACGTCGACGTCGTTCTGCCAGAGACGCTGGTTGATCGGGTGCACGATCGGTAGCTCCTGCATCGACTGCCAGTTGGTCTCTTCGATCGTCTGGAACGCCTCGGCCTGGTCGTCTGCGGTCACACCCTCGGCGGCGTAGTTGTTCTCCCAGGCGTCTATCGAGGTCTGCCGGAGCTCCCCGTCGTGGAAGCTTCCCTCGGCACCCCACCGGGTGAACTGACCTGACGGGTCCGCACCGTAGAGAAACCGGAGGAAGTTCTGTGGCCCGGGGTACTCCATGCCGTCACCGAGTGCGAACACCTCCATGTCGCCGCTGATTGCACGGCTGATGATCGTCCCGAAGTCCGCCTGCTCGATGCTCATGCTGATGTACGCCTGCCGGAGCTTGGACTGCAGTCTGGTCAGCACGTCACTGTACGCGGTGCTGCCGGAGATTGTCGTGGCGGTGATGCTGAACTGGTTGTCGTCGTTGTAGCCGGCAGCCTCCATCGTGGCTGTGGCCTCGCCGAGCTGTGTCTCGTCGTACCCGTACGGGTAACCGTCGGCGCCAAAGTCGAGGTTGGACTGGTATCCGGTCTCGGCGTGTCGGTCGTAGGAGTCCTCGCCGGACTGGCCCTCCTCGAAGGTCGGGTACGCGGCCGGCGGCACGATGTGGTAGGCGGGTTTTGCCGTTCCTTTGTAGACGTTTGCGGCGATGTCGTGTTGATTCATCGCGTACGCGAACGCCCGTCGAACCGGGAGCGGGACCTCGAGCGTGTTGAAGACGAGATACTCGGTGGTGAGTGAGGGGATCTGACCGTAGTTGACCTCGGAGCCGTTGAGGCTGTATGTTCCGATCGAACGCTCTCCCTCTTGGGTCTCGATAGAGACGTTCGACGGGTTGAACGACGCCGTCGGGATACCCTCGAGAATGTCTGCGTTTCCGTTCTCGAAGCGCGACAGACGCGTGTTCGCGTCCCCGACGACGGTGTACACTATCTCGTCGAGATTCGCCTCGCCGCCGTAGTAATCCGCGAACGAACTCAGGGTCAACTGGCTGCCCTTGCTCCAGTTCTCGACCTGGAACGGCCCGGCAGCGGCGTACGTCGGGCCGGACCCCTGCGTGCTGAAGAACTCGTTGTAGCCGAACTGACCGTCGTACCCCTCGATGTCACCGACGGCGTTCTCCGGGAGAACGGAGAACGCACCGCCAGCAATCTGGTAGAGGGTGAACTCGAACGGCTGCCTGAGCCGCATCTCGACTGTGCGTTCGTCCACCGCCTCGATACCCAGGCTCCCCGGAACTACATCTGCGAGTGTCTCCTCGTCGGTTGGCTCCGAGAGCGTCGCGTCTTTCTCGTGTTCGAGTATCAGCGTGTCGCCGACGATGTCGTCTCTGTTTCGGGAGTTCTCCGACTCGGCGAGTCGTCGGTAGGAGTATACGACGTCCTGTGCGGTCACGTTGCTTCCGTCGTGGAACGTGGCGTCGTCGCGGAGCGTGAAGGTGTACGTGAGCCCGTCTCCGGAGACCTCGTACTCCTCTGCGAGTGCCGCTTCCGGAGGCTCTTGCCCGTCCGGAAAGTACAGTAGCTGTTGGTTGTACTGGTTGTACCCTGCGCCCGACCCCTTTGCGTTGATCGGGTCGAGCGTCTGAATCGCTCCTGTCGCCATCATCTGGAGCGTCCCGCCCGACTGCTCGTCGGTGTTTCCTGTGTCGTCGTCTCCGTTGGTGTTGTCGTTTCCGTTGGTGTTGTCAGTATCCCCGTTTCCTGAGCCGTCGTCAGAGCTTGAGTCGTCGCCCCCGAGACAGCCTGCGATAGCCGCTATTGTCCCTGTTCCTGCCGCCGTCAGGAAGCGCCGCCGAGTTGAATCCTCAGGCATCAGTAAATCGTCTCTCGTGGACTCTGATGAACGTTGATAATAGCTCTATATGGGTTTTCTATCAAGGAATACCGCTATATACCTATACGTAGAGAACCCGGAGCAGTTCCGACGGGTTTTTACCCTGATTCGTGTAGTTTTTAGTATCGATGCCCCCAACGAAACGATCAGTCGCCAGTGTCAGAGACACCGGCGTAGCTGCTTCGAGAGAGCCGAGAGACGCCAGTTCTCGCGGCTGTCTGCGGGAGTTTAATCTCAGTTTATCGACGGTGTCGTGTAGTCGCGCGCGTGTGGCTCTACTCGCCGCCGGACACACCACGGCCTCGCGAGGGCCGGTCCGTGGTGACGACTCGCCGAACAGCCACCGAGACCCGTCGAGTCACAGCCCCATCCACAGTCCGGGGAGGAACTGATGAGCACAGACAGGGCGGGACGGCTGATGGTACAGACTTCTGCGTTGACCGCCCCGGACCCGGTCCGGTTAGCCGTTATCGCCGACCCACACGTCGGGACACGAGCGACGGGCAGTTCCAAGCTGTTCGAACACTCGCTCGAACACTTCGAGGCCGCCGTTGCCGATATCGGGGACCGTGATGTCGACGCCGTTCTCTCGCCGGGGGACCTCACGAAAGACGGGGAGGACTGGAACGTCGAGGCCGTCGAGACGGCGATCGCCGACCTCGACGTTCCGTTTCTCGCTGTGCCCGGGAACCACGATGTGCCGAAGACGGGTGACGAACACGACGTGATGGGTGTCGAGGAGTTCGCCGACCGGTTCGGCCCCGGTTCGTACCCGTTCCACGAACAGATTCGGGGACTCGACGTGCTCGGAATCAACTCTGCCGGAACGGCCGACCGGCTGTTCGAGACACACGACGGCCGTGTCGACACCGAACAGCTCGAGTGGCTTCGTTCGAAGCTCGCGACGACCCAGAACCCACTCGTTCTCGTCCACCACAACCTCGAGTCCGTAACCGCACAGATCGAGGCCCACCGTGACAACGTCGTCGACGAGATGGCAATCCCGCCGACGATGCGGGAACTCGACCGGTTTATCGAGACACTGGCCCAGGGAGACGACCCGGTAGTCCTCACCGGACACCTCCACCTGCCGTTGACCGGTGTCGACCAGGGTGTTCGTGAGATTGCCGCACCGACAACCTGCTCGTTTCCACAGTCGTACCTGCTCTTCGTCGTCACACCCTCGGGTACGGAGGTCCGACTCGTTCCAGTTACCGATATGGACGGGCTCGAACTCGCCCACGACCGACGGGCACGGGACTCTCTCACGGCACGCGGACTCACCTCAATCGGAGCCGCTCGTGTGGCGTCGCTGCCACTGGCTGTCGACTCGGAGTGACACTCCTCGGCTGTCTTCGACACGGCCACACCCGGTTTGACGACCCGAGACGGGCTACAGTTACTAGTCCCGGTATCACTGTCACCGACCCGCCCCTCTGCGGGCCGGACCTCGTAAAGCAGCTCCAACAGACCGACACCTACCGGGTGGACGCGTTCTTTCTGACACAGTTTCACCGTGACCACGCCGACGGGCTGCTCGAACTGCTCCAGACTCTCCGGTCCGGAACACGGACGGCGTGGAACAACGCGGGGGACAGACACTCAGGCTCCTGTGTGGCGCGGTGAGTTCACACGGCCCGAACAGAGTAACAGAACACTGGCAGGTCTCCTCGACCGATGGACGTGGTGGTATCGGGAGTGGGTCGAGACAACCTGACTGACAGCCACCGATAGGGGTCGGTCGCCGCAGGTCACCCGCCGTGGCGTTCGGTCTCGAGCACTTCCCCATCGCCGTCGAGGGTCAGCGCCAGGCGCTCGCCTCCGAGCTCCAGTTCGACCCGGGTTCGCGGGGGGTCCTCGGAGGTGACTCTCTCGGTGGCGCTCTCGACCTCGACGCAGCTGCGCTCACGGACATCGACACCGTGGTCGTGGTGGAAGGCCACTACCGCGGGGTGGTCCAGAACGACCCCTGCGGCGTTGCTACTGAACGTCAGCCCACAGCGGTCACAGTCAAAGCGGGCGGGTACCGCGTCCTCGTCCTCGGTCTGCTGAGTGTCCCGGGGCAGTGTGTCGGCGGGCAGAGTCGTCTCGACGTCGCCGTAACACTCCGGGCAGACCCCGTCGACGGCGTCCTCGACGGTGCGCCGGATGTCTCGCTCGGCTACAGCGGCGACAGTTTCGATATCGCGCCCGACGACCGCTGCCGGGGGGACGGTGTTGCCGAAGAGATAGCCGTCCTCGGGGCAGAGAATCGAGAGGTAGCCGTCGTCGTAGTGGCCCCTGAGGGTGGCTCCACAGATATGACAGTCGTGGTCGAGTCGTCCCTCGACCGGGCCGACCTCGGACCCGGCGTGGCTCCCCGCGAGCACCGCCGCGGAGACCTCGTATCCGGCCGGCGTAAGCGTGTACCCCTCGCTGGTCTGCTCGACGTACGAGCCGACCAACTCGCTCAGGTGGTAGTTGAACCGTCCGGAGTCCGCCACACCGACCGCGGCGCGGAGGTCGGCAAAAGACACCGGCTCCGGTTGCCAGGCACTGGCGCGTTGGCGGGCTGCCAGCTCTTCGACCACCGCCAGCCGGAGTTCGTGACCGAGTGT
>JAQCNG010000192.1 GCA_028275145.1 Halovenus sp.
GAGCACGACCCCACCGTGAAACAGACCACGTTCGCACTCGCGGGAATATTCGAGGAGCACCCGGAGCGGGCTGTCAAGGTCGGCGCTATCTCGAAGATAGCCGCCAATCTCGACCACGAGAACCCGACAATCCAGAACTACTCCGAGGGAGCGCTCGACAGAATCGCCGAGGAGTTCCCCGAGCGGGTCGAGCGGGAACGAGACAGACAGACCGGCTGGCTGTGAACCGGCCACCCACCCCAGCGATTTCGGAGGGGTCGGTTCCGGCCGACTGGTCTCCGGAGATCGAGGCCATGTGGACGGTGGGTCTCTCGCATCGAAGTAGTATCAGCGGAGAATAACGTCGTCGACGTCGTCTCTCCGTCGAGGGTCCCCGGGGACCGGTTCTGCGGGAGAGTCGTCCCGAGGGCTCAGATATCGAGCGTCAGCGCGAAGTTGGCGAACTTCGCGGCCGTGCCGGCCGTCGTGGTGAGTTCGACGATGTCGGCGTCGTCGTACCCGTGTGCCCGCAACTCGTCGACATCCGCGTCGGTCACCTCTGCAGGTGTTTCGACGCTCTTGCGGGCGAACTCGATGGCGACACGCTCCTCGTCAGGCAGTTGCTCCTTGTTGGCATCGAAATCCGCTGCGATGGCGGACCGCTCCGGGTCCACGTCCTCGATTGCGGCGCTGGTGGTGTGCCAGGCGATACAGATGGCCGCTCCGCGCTCGTGTGCGACAACGGCCGCCAGCAGTTCCTTGAACCCGCGGTCGAGATTGCCGCCCTCGAAGACCTGTCCCTCCTCGGCCCACCAGATCTTGAACACCTCTGGATGTTGTGCGAGTGCGCCGGTGAACGCGAACCCCCACTCGCCCTCGGTGTCGTACTTGTCGGGAATCTCGCCCTCGTCCAGTCGGTCGAGAATCGCCTCTGCGCGCGCCATGTTGGCCTGTGCCGCCTCCGGAGCGTCCTCGAGAACACTCTGGACGGTGTCGGCTGTTTCCGGTTCGATACGCGGTCCAGATTCGTTTTCGGCTTCAGAACTCACGTTTGTTATCTAGTGTGGCAGCAGTATAACCCCACAGTTTCCCCCAGAACCTGCCAGCATCCGCAAGTGGCGGTCACAGGCGTCATCGGCCGTCTATCGCCGGTAGAGCGGGCCTGTGGGTCAGACTCTGCCGTGTATCCTGTCGCACCTTCCGGCAACAATTGACTGTATCACCCGGGTACGTTACCGGAGACTGCCTGGCATCTGTTCGAACTACCGTGGTCCGTCAGGTCGAGTCCTCGTACAGGTGACCCCCGGTTACCGTCGCCCTGATACTGTTCGACTCAGCAGGCGGCTGTCCCGACGAGTCTCCGCCCGCACTCTGTCTGTGTGACCACCGCCGGAATCTCGACTACATCGCCGTCCCTGCCGACAGTGACCATCGTGAAACAGGCTGTATGCGACCATCTGGGCAGGCCACAAGTATAAATCTCCCGCGCTGGTAAATACCACGAATTCATGGGAGACAACAGATGACATCGCTCAGACAGTGGAACAGCGTCGCTGCGGTGATTCATTTCAGCCAGGCCGTACTGATGTTGGTGATTCTGGAGGGGAGCAACTTCGGGCTCTCGTTCACCCGACTTGAGTTCGACGAACAGGCCGAGACGTTGACGCCGGTGGCCGAGTTCCTCGATATCGAG
>JAQCNG010000314.1 GCA_028275145.1 Halovenus sp.
CCGACGTTGACCCCGAGGTTGCCGGCCTCCACCTCGTGTTTGAACCGGGTCGCCTTGTGCCCGCTGTCGGTGAACAGACTCGCGGCGTTGCCGAACCTGCTGCGGTTCACGATGTCGATTGCCTCGTCGAACCCCTCGGCCCGGACCAGCGCCACGATGGGGCCGAAGTGTTCCTCCTGTGTAATCGTCATCTCCGGGGTTGCCTCGCCAAACAGCGACGGCCCGATAAAGTGGCCCGCGTCGCTTGTTTGCTCGCTGCGGCCGTCGACGAGGAGCTCTGCGCCCTCCTCGACACCCGTCTCGACGTAGCCCCGGACCGTCGCCAGGTGGTCTGGGCTGATCAGCGGGCCCACGTCGACGCCATCCTCGAGTCCGTTGCCGACGGTCATCTCCCGCATCTCCCGTGTCATGTGGTCGGCGAAGGTGTCGTAGACGCCCGCCTCGACGACGACGACGTCGTTAGAGAGACACCGCTCGCCGGCACAGGCACACCCCGAGGCGGCCGCCTTCTCCGCGGCGTACGCGGGGTCTGCGCTCTCGGTGACGATGATGTGGTTCTTTGCACCGCCCTGTGCCTGGACCCGCTTGCCGTGGGCCGTGCCGGTCTCGTAGACGTGGCGTGCAACCGGCGTGCTCCCGACGAAGGAGACACCCGTGATACCCTCGTGTGCGAGAATCCCGTTTACCGTCTCCGGCCCGCCGTGGACGAGATTGACCACGCCGTCCGGGAACCCGGCCCGGTCGACCAGTTCCACGATCCGCTCGACCACGAGCGGGTCCTGTTCGCTCGGCTTCAGCACGAACGTGTTGCCCGTCGCGACGGCGTGTGGCAGAAACCAGAGCGATATCATCGCGGGAAAGTTGAACGGCGTCACCCCGGCGAAGGTGCCGAGCGGTTCGCGGATTGCGCTCTCGTCGATCGACGGTGCCGCGTTCGCCAGCGCGCCACCCTGCATCATCCTCGGGATGCCACAGGCCACCTCGACGTTCTCGATGCCACGGCGCAACTCGCCACGCGCCTCGTCACGGGTCTTGCCGTGGTCGGTTACGAGTATCTCTGTCAGTTCCTCGAGATTCTCCTCGAGACGGTTCTTCAGCGCGAACAGCGGCTGTACCCGCTCCTCGACGGGCCGTGACCGCCAGTGCTCGAAGGCGTTGTTCGCCGCCGCCACCGCCCGGTCGAGGTCACTCCCGCTGCTGAACTGCACATTCGCGACCGTCTCTGTTGTCGCCGGGTTGTGTATCTCCCGTCCGGCATCTCCCTCCGGTACCTGTCACGTGCCGTCGACGTAGTTCCGTACTGTGTTATTATCTGTTGTCATCGTGTTTCTGGTTCTCGATTGGCTGGTCCAGCTCTGTCGTGTCGTGGTGACAGCTGATACAGTGGCCCCCGCCGACGTCCTCGAGTGACGGGTCCGACTGCTCGCACTCCTCGCCGATCTTCTGTGGACACCGCGTGTGGAACGAACAGCCAGTCGGCGGGTCACGCGGCTCGGGAACGTCACCCTCGAGTTTGATGCGGTCGGTCTCTGTCTCGGGGTCGAGCAGCGGAATGCTCGACAGGAGGGCACGGGTGTACGGGTGGTACGGCGGCTCGAAGACCTGGCTCGTCGGGGCAGTCTCGATAATCTCGCCGAGATACATCACCGCGACCCTGTCACAGATCTCCTCGATCACACTCAGGTCGTGGCTGATGAGCAGGTACGCCGTGCCGTACTCGACACAGAGGTTCTTGAGGAGGTTGAGGATACTCGCCTGAACGCTCACGTCCAGCGAGGACACCGGTTCGTCGAGCACAATCAGCGACGGGCGGGCGGCAAACGCCCGCGCGATGGCCACACGCTGTTGCTGTCCGCCCGACAGTTCGTGCGGTTTCTTGCCGACGATGTTGGCCCCGAGATTCACCTGCCCCAGCAGCTCCTCGGTGCGCTCGGCGCGTCCCTCGGCCCCGAGGTCGGTAAACAGTTTGAGCGGACGGGCCAGTATCTCCCGCACCGTCCGGCTCGGGTTGAGGCTCCCCTCCGGGTCCTGGAAGATTATCTGACACTCCGAGCGGAACTCGTTGAGCTCCGACCGCGAGAGCTCGTCGATATCCCGGTCGTCGTACCTGATACTCCCGCCGGTTGCCTCGTGCAGTTTCAGCAGCGTTCGCCCGAGTGTGCTCTTTCCACACCCGCTTTCCCCGACCAGACCGACCGCCTCGGACTCGTGGATGGTCAGGGAGACGTCGTTGACAGCCTTCACCGGGTCGTGGTCGGTCAGCAGGTTGGTGAGCAGCGAGCCCTCGTCGTAGTACTTCCGGAGGCTGTCGATTGTCATGACCGCCTCGCCGTGTGTCCGCTCGGTTTCGGTTTCGGTTTCGAGCTCCGCGGTCGACCCGATAACGTCCGACCAGTAGTGACAGCGCGACTCGTGGCCGGTTGCCGAGTCGACAGTCTCCATCGGAACCTCCCCGGTGCGACAGTTCTCGGTCGCGTACTCACAGCGGTCGGCGAAGATACACCCCGGCGGGATGTCGTCGAGCTCCGGAATCTGTCCCGGTATCGGACGGATCTTCTTGTCCGCATCCATCTCGGGTGTCGTGGCGAGAAGCGCCTGTGTGTACGGGTTCGCGGGGTCGGTGAACACCGACTCGACCGGCCCACTCTCCAGCATCTCGCCGGCGTACAGCAGGTTCACGCGGTCCGCAATCTCCGCGATGACGCCCAGATTGTGCGTGATGAGGAGAATCCCGGCGTCGTACTCCGATTTGAGCTCCTCGAGGAGGTCGAGGAACTTCGCCTGTGTGGTGACATCGAGCCCGGTTGTCGGCTCGTCGAGAATGAGCAGGTCCGGGTTACACGAGAGGCCGACAGCGAGCATGGCCCGCTGTTGCTGTCCGCCCGAGAGCTCGTGGGGGTACCGCTCCGCCATCCCCTCGGGGTCGGGGAGGTCCACCTGGTCGAGCACCTCGTAGACACGCTCGTTCGCTGCCGCCTTGCTGTCGGGGTTCTGGTGGAGTTCGACCGACTCACGGATCTGCTTGCCGATGCGCATACTCGGGTTCAGCGAACTGCCGGGGTTCTGTGCGACGTGTGCAATCCGGTTCCCCCGGACCGACCGGAGTTGCTCTGTCGAGGCCGACAGCATATCCATCCCGTCGAACCGGATCGACCCGCTGTCGACCCAGCCGTTCGCGTCGAGATACCGGACGATGGCAAAGGCGAGCGTGCTCTTGCCGCTCCCGCTCTCACCGGCGAGCCCCACTGTCTCGCCTCGCTCGACCTCCAGCGAGACGTTCCGGAGCGCCTGAATCTGACCGTCCGGGACCTCGAAGTTGACGTCGACCGAGTCGACCTCGAGCAGTGTCTCCTGCTCGGTCCGCTCGGCCTGTCTCTGTGTCGTCATCGGCTATCACCCGTCTCCTTCGGGTCGAGCACGTCCCGGAGTCCGTCCCCGATGAGGTTCGTCGCCATGACGGTCAAAAGCAGTGCCAGACTCGGCCAGACCAGAAACCACGGGGTCTGGAAGATGTGGTCGCGCGCCTCGGCGATCATGAACCCCCAGTCCGGGGTCGGCGGGCCGGTGCCGAGTCCCAGAAACGAGAGTGAGGTTCCGATCATGATGGCGTAGCCCACGCGCACAGAGCCCTCCACGACGATGGGACTCGTCACGTTCGGCAGAATCTCGCGAAACAGGATGTGCGTGTTCGACTCGCCGCGGGCCTGTGCCGCCATGACGTACGACTCCTCGCTGGCCGAGAGTGTCGCGGAGCGTGTCACCCTGGCAATCCGGGGCGCGTACACGATACCGATTGCGAGTGTGACGTTGATGACATTCGAGGAAAGCACCGCGAGAATCAGCAGCCCCAGCAGGAGCGTCGGGATACTGATGACGATATCCATCAGTCGCATCAGGAGTTCGTCCGTCCGACCCTTTGCGTAACCGGCCGCGAGACCGATCGGCACGCCGCCGGCGAGCGCGAGCGCGATGGAGCCAAAGCCGATGAGCAGGGTCGTCCGTGCACCCACGATAATCCGCGAGAGCAGGTCCCGCCCGAGGTGGTCGGTCCCGAGCAGGAACTTCCCGCCCGGACTGTCGTACCGCATCTGGACGTTCGTGTTCGTCGGGTCGTGTGGCGCGATTGTCTCGCCGAGAACCGCCATCACGAACATCGGGACCAGAAAGACGAGCCCGATAACGACCCGTCGATTGCTCAGAAGCCGCCACACAACCGGCGGTATCGGACTCCGGTCCGACTCTGTCTGCGATGAGGTGTCAGTGGCCATTGTTACTCACCCAGAGTTATCCGCGGATCGAGCAGTGTGTAGACGATGTCGGCGACGAAGTTCGCGATGATGAACGCGATGGTCGGCACCAGAATCGCGGCCTGGAGCACGGGCAGGTCCCGGGAGTCGACCGCCTGGATGATCATCTCGCCGACACCGGGGTACGCGAATATCTCCTCGATGATAACCACAGCCCCCATCATCCAGCCGAAGTTCAGCGCGAGCACCGTCACCGTCGGCAGGAGTCCGTTCCGGAACGCGTGACCGAACAGCACCTTCGACTCTGCGACGCCCTTTAGCCGTGCCGTCCGGATGTACTCCGACTCGAGGGTCTCGACCATCGACGAGCGTGTCTGGCGCAGCACGTACGCGAGGATGACGGTGTTCATCGCGATTGCCGGTAACAGCAGGTGATGCAGCCAGGGTATCACCCCGTTTTTCAGCGCCACGTACCCACCCCGTGGGAACAGTTCGAGCGGCGGCGAGGTGAACAGCAACAGGAGCAACGTCGCGCTGACGAACGAGGGGACGCTCAGACCGATGTATGAGGTGGTCGTGACGAGCTGGTCGACGATTGTGTCGCGTTTCGCGGCGGCAACTATCCCCAGCGGGATTGCCGTGACAATCGAGATGGTCATCGCGACGGCGGCGAGCTGGAGCGTCCGGATGAGGCGTGGCCAGATCATCTCGCTGACCGGCTGGCCGGAGACGAAACTCTCCCCGAAATCGAGTGTGAGGACACCGCCGACGAAATCGAGGTACTGGACGTGAACCGGCCGGTCCAGCCCGAGGTCGGCCTCCACCTGCGCGACCCGCTCCTCGGTCGCGCCGGTGCCCAGGATGTAGTTCGCGACGTTCCCCGGCACCAGGGTCGTAATCGCGAACACGGCCGACGACACGGCGAGTACGGCGGCGAGCATGTACACCAGCCGTTTGAGCAGGTACACGTAGTTCATCTCCGGGGTCGCTCACTGATTGACGGCGCACTCGGAGAGGAAGTCGATTGCCGGCGTGGGGTACATCTCGTAGTTCTGTACGAACTCCTTGTGTGCGCCGGGCCAGTTCGGGTACACTGTCCCGAGCCAGGCACCGCGCTCGTGGTTTATCTCCTGCATCTGGGTGAGATTCTCCGCGAGCGTGTCCGGGTCGGTGGCGCTGTTGGCGGCGTTGTACGCCTCGTCGTACTCGTCGTCGGTCCAGGATATCTCGTTGTTCCAGATTGCGTCCGAGTGCATCACGAGCGACGGCACCGAGATTCCGAGCGACCGCGCCGAGTAGTTCGAGATGTACCACTCACCGCTGACGTTGAAGTAGTTCGAGAGCCACTCCTCCTCTGTCAGCCGCTGGATGTCGAACTCGATGCCGACGTCGGACATCTGTTGCTGGAACAGCTGCGCGATTGTCTCCTTCTGTGCGAACCCGTCGTCGTAGTAGAACGTCTGCACCTCGACGCCGTTCTCGTAGCCGGCCTCGCTCAGGAGCTCCTGGGCCTGCTCTGGCTGTGCCGTGACACCGTACGTGTTACCCGGCGACATCTCCTCGTTGTAGTTCTCGTGAATCGGAGTCACCCCACTGTGGATACCGAACGAGGTTTCGAGCGCGAGCGCAGTATCGATTGCCGTGCGGTCGAGCGCGTGCTTCGCGGCCTGCCTGACCCGCACGTCGTCGAACGGGCCGACCCCCGTGTCCAGGACGATGGGGAGCTGGTCTCCCATTGTCCGCTCGACGAGAACGTCGTTGTCGGTCAGCCGGCTGGCGTTGCGCTTTGGAATCCGGTGGAGTGCGTTGAGGTCGCCGTCGGCCAGGGCGTTTGCCCGGGCGATTCCGTCCGGGATGATCTCCCACCGGTACTCGTCGACGTACGGGAGTGGCTCGCCGTCCATCCCGTCGCGGTGGTAGGTCGGCTTCGCCTCGAAGCTGATGAAGTTCTGTTGTTGCCACTCGTCGAGATTGAACGGTCCGGAGCCGTAGTCGGTGTCCTCGATCATCGACGGGTCGTCCTCCAGCACGGTCTGTGGCAGGATGTAGAACACGGCACCGGGGTTACAGAGCCGTCGCAGGAACGACACGTCCGGACTGCCGAGCGATATCTCGACGGTCGAATCGTCGACTGCGGTCACCTCTTCGATGTTGCTGATGGAGTTGTTCGACCGGAGGGTGGCGTCGTCGGAGGTGAGATACTCGTAGGTCGCCACAACGTCGTCGGCGGTGACCGGTTCCTCGTCCAGGTTCGCGAAGGTTGCCCCGTCCGCGAGCGTGAACGTGTACACCGTCGCATCGTCGTTTTGCTCCCAGTCCTGGGCCAGATTTGGCTGTGGGTCGAAGTTCTCGTCGACGGTCACCAGTCGGTCGTACATCGCCTCGGTGACGATGTAATCGCCGGTGAACCCGCTCCAGGGGAGCAGTGAGGACATATCCTGGTCTGCACCGACCCGCAGGGTCCCACCACGCGAGATCTCGTCCGGGGCCGTTCCGTTGTCCCCCCCGTTGTCTCCTCCGTTATCGCCCCCGTTGCCTCCTCCGTCGTCGTCACCGCCACCCAGACAGCCTGCCACCCCGGCGGTAGCGGCGAGGGTTCCGCACGCCTTCAGCACCGTTCGTCGCTCTGTCCCACGTTGTGTCGAACCGGTCTCGCCTCTCCGTGACATATGTTCCCGGACAAGGTCTGCCCAGTTTATAAGTATTTCCCTACGTGTTGTGATACAGACACAGAGTTTGGTATACCTGGTTGTTGTAACGAGTGTAGTTACAGTATTAATCTGTATATACTGCTCCGTACCCCCTCGCCCGTCTGCCCCTGCTCGGGGGTTACCCCGTTCTTCGCGTGCGTGCCCGCTTGAGTACTGTGAGCGCCTCCCCACGACGAATCGAAGTACCGTTGCATCCACACAGTGAGTCGAAGCCGCTCAAAAAAGATACGCGGGATGATATTTCGAGTCATTTAAACCGCCACTGCGTCTTTGACTAGAGACGATGCGACGTGCAGCAGTTCTCACCGAATACGAGGAACCGCTCGATGTACGGGAGCTCGACCCGGTCGGCCCCGCGCCGGACGGCATCGTCGTCGAGACGGAGGCCTGTGGCATCTGCCGGAGTGACTGGCACGCCTGGAAGGGTCACTGGCCCTCGGTCCCGACCGACCACGTGCTGGGACACGAACCCGCCGGGACCGTCGTCGCCGTCGGCGACGGTGTCGAGCAGTTCCAGGTCGGTGACGAGGTGGGCATCCCGTTCAACCTCGCCTGTGGGCACTGTGAGATGTGCTGGTCCGGGAGCTCACAGCTCTGTACGGACGGGCTGAGCCTCGGGTTCACCGCGGACGCCCCGGGTGCGTTCGCCTCCGAGTTTGCCGTTCCCCGTGCCGAGTTCAACGCCGTCCACCTCCCGGAGGGGATGACCGCCGTCGAGATGGCCGGGCTCGGCTGCCGGTTCGCCACCGCCTTTCACGCGCTCGCTCACAAGGCCGACATCGAGGCGGGTGACTGGCTCGCCGTCCACGGCTGTGGCGGTATCGGGCTCTCGGCGATCAACGTCGGCTCCGCGCTGGGAGCGCGTGTCGTCGCGGTGGACCTCGACACCGACGCGCTCGACCTCGCCGAACAGGTGGGGGCCGACGCGCGCGTCGACGCCGCTGTCGACGACGTGCCCGGGGCGGTGACTGATGTTACCGACGGTGGTGCCGACGTATCAGTCGACGCACTCGGCATCGCCGAGACGTGCCAGAACTCGCTCGCGTCGCTCGCGCCGCAGGGACAACACGTCCAGGTCGGGATGACCACCGACGAGGAAGCCGGCGAAATCGCGCTGCCCGTCGACGCGATGGTCGACACGGAACTCGAGTTCGTCGGGGTAAAGGGGATGCCACCACAACGGTACGACGAACTGTTCGCGATGATCGCAACAGACCGGCTGACGCCGGCCGACCTCGTCACGAACCGGGTCGCGCTCGACGACGTCTCCGACCGCCTCCGGTCGATGGACAACTACGACACGCTCGGTCTCGAGGTGGCGACCAGCTTCTAAAAGCCTCGGGCCACCGCGCCCGAGGTTGTTTACACGAGGTGGTCCTGGAGCTTGCGCATGTGGTACAGCACCGAGTCCGTCTCGAGTGTGACCTCCGCCGACGTGATGTACTCGTCTGTGTCGACGTGTGCGGTCACCTCTGCACCGCCCAGCAGCTCGAACGGCACGAGGTCGGCCTCCCGTGCGACCTCCGCGGCGACACACCGCCCGTAGACGGTATCACCGCCGCCGCCACCGATCTGCTCGCCGGGTGTCAGCTCCCGCTTCGCCGCCGCGACCACCTCCGAGGACTGTCCGGTGACCACGCCCGTGGGCCGGTCGTGGAGAGCAGCCGTCGCGACGCTTTTGAGTGTCTCCTGTGGCAGGTGGAACGGTCGATGAAACAGCTGGTACTTGCCCTCACTCGCGGTGGTGATATTGTACCGCTGGCTCAGATACGCCCGCGTGGACTCGTTGTCCGCTCTCGTGACGACAAACGCGCTGGGGTTCGGACCGGTGGGTGTCACGGCGTCGATGACACCGGTCCGTTCGAGAACGCCCCCGTCTGCCGTCGGCCGGAACCGTTCGAGCAACCCCTCGTTGTCCGTCTCGGGCATGTGTATCCCGGAGACATCAGGTGTGAGTCCGAGCGCGTTCGCCGCCGCGCAGAGTTCGACCGCCACCTTCGTGCCATCGAGAAACGTGTTGTACATCCTGGCCGACGGCTCGTTTTCCGCCACGAACCTATCGGGCAGGTCGTACCGCTGGAGGGCGTCGGCCGCGGTGGCGTGTCGCTCGAAGTTCAGCTCCGTTCCCTGGCCGGCGGCGACAACCGACAGACCCTGGAGTCTCGCCCAGTCACAGAGTTCGACGACCTGTGCCGGTTCGTCACCGTAGGCCAGCGAGTAGGTCACGCCCTGCTGGGCGGCGAACTGCGAGAGCAGTGGGCCGACAGTCGCGTCAAGTTCGACACTGACCATCACGACATCGTTCCCCGCGGTTATGGCCTCCCACGCGTGGACGGCAGCGGCCTCCGGGTCGCCCGTTGTCTCGACAACAACATCGACGTCGGCACCGGCGGCGAGTGCCCCGTCGGACGTTGCGACCCGCTGGCCCGCGCTCAGTGCGGCCCCGACGCCGCTTTCGGTCTCCTCGACTGCGACCGATTCCTCGGGAACACCGGCCCGACGAAACGACTCCGTTGCCTTTCGCCGCTCGATGTCGGCCAGTATCGACAGTCTCAGCCCCGTCGTCTCGACCACCTGGTACGCGAGGTGTGACCCGTACACGCCCGGACCGATAACCGCGACCGATACGGGGTTGCCCTCCCGCTGCGCTAACTCCGGCATGAGTTGCATTGTGCGTACCACTCACCGAGCGGGTCATAAAACGTCTCGGGCGTACTCGCGGGCCGGGTGGCCCACCCTCACAGGCGGTCCATTGCGACTTTCAGCGACAGCTTCAGTTCGTCGAACGCCTGGTAGTCGATTGCCTCGCTGATGGCGTACTCGATACACGTGTTCGCGATCTGTTCCAGAATGGCGTAGTACATGAGATACAGGTCGTTGTCGATTCTGTTGAAGAAGTTGTCGAGTGTCTCTCTCGGGTCGAAGTCGACGACCTCGGGCGAGAGTCCGAGACTCCGCAGTGACTCGCCGAGCAGTTCCTCGGCCGTGGTCGTCTCCTCGTCCGTTGCAGCGAGTGACTCCTGGGCGCTGCGCATCAGTTCCATCTCTGACTCCGAGGGCTGTGGGGCGTCGCTCTGCTGGGCGAACTTTCTGAGCTCGACCGCCTGCTTCCCGAACGTCTCCATGTCCTCTTTGAACCGTGCTCTGTGCTCCGGGCCGGGCGTGTCCGGCCCCTCGATGTAGAAGGAGTAACTGGCGAGAATCTTGTTTGCCAGGTCCGCCGTCTCCTGGATGATGGTCTGTTTGGTCTCGTGTCCCTCGCCCCGGTACTCGTTTTTGACCCAGTCCAGAATCGGGCCCTTCGGTATCGGAATGTTCCCGAGCATACTGTGTGTCTCACCCCGCCGGGACAAAAGGGGCGCTGGTGTTCGGGGGACACAGCGGGTTCACACTCGACGACCCGGCGGCGATTCCGGACAATCCAATCGACCCGGGAGTGCTGTGTTCCGACAATCCGGCACAGAGAGCGGTCTGGCCGACACCGGGAGACTACACCGCTTCGGGGACCCCCTCGAACTCCCCCGTTTCGGGTCCAGTGTTCGAGTCGACCACCTCGAGTGCCTGCTCGAAGTGGTCCATCGTCAGTTCGATGTCGTCGACACCGACCGACTCGCCGCTCCCGGTCGCGCGGACGTACTCGCGGACGGCAGCAACGACCCTCGATTGCTCGGGGAGAAACGGCTGTCGGTCGATACACCGGTGAGGCACGTGACCGGCGTCAGGCCTGAACCTCGATCTGCCTGCCGCGGGTGGTGGCCTCCGATATCACCGGCAGTCGGACCTCGAGGATTCCGTTGTTGTACTGCGCCGTGATGTCGTCGTCCTCGACGTTCTTCGGGAAGCGGAACCGCCGGTGATAGCTCTTGCGCTGACTCCGGGTCTCGTTTTCGTTTTCGGCGGCGACGTTGAGAACACCGTCGTCCCAGGCGAGGTCGATGTCGTCAGGGTCGAACCCCGGCATCTCGACGCTCAGAACGAACTCGTCGTCCTCCTCGTACAGTTCGTAGTCGTTACTACCGGTTTCGAACAGTCGACTCGGGAATCCAGTGTTCTGTAGCCACGAACTGGCCATAGCTAATCACCCTGATTCCAGTTATATCTATGTTCGCGCTTCTAAATAAATCTTTCTATCGAAGCTTATTTATATACACCCCGACAGAGCGGAGTTTCGGGGCACGAGCGGAGTGGTCTGCTGCTGGAATCCGGGGACTGCATCTCACCGGTGGGTTCGAACTCGCTGACCTCGCGGCCCGTCTCCCCGGCGAGGGGTTCGGTGAACAACTGCTGTTGTCCGTTTCGGGACCCCCAGTGGTGGGTGCAAGTAACCGTCGAAACGCCCGAGAACGGCAAAGAGAGCCTAGGCCGGAATTTGAATCCGGGGTCTCGTCCTTACCAAGGACGCGCTTTACCGCTAAGCTACCCAGGCGCACGTTCCTGTAGCCGGGAAATCAATGTGAACGTTTCGGTTCCGCACGGCGGCGAGACACCGGGTTCGGTGTGATCACCGGTTCGCGCCGGCGACGCGGGCCTCGGCCGCGAGCGCGTCGAGGTGACTGTCGACGGTCTCCACTGCCTCGGGGTCGGGGAGCGGGTAGTCGAGCAGTTCGCGGGCGATTTCGCCACTGTGGGCCCGGACCGACGCCGGGAGACCGTCCATCACCAGGTCCGCGCCGGTGTTGACTGCGAGTTCGAGCACGTCCACCTCGAGAGGTTTCTCCTCGTGACGGTGGCCGAGACTGCCGAGATTCGTCTGCGTTCGGCCGAACCGCTGGACGATGTCGATTGCATCCGTCACGACACCGGTCTGGGCGAGCAGGTGGAACCCACCCGAGACGAGCACCTCCGCGACGAGCAGGTCCTGCTTGTACTCGGTGCCCCCCTCGTCGTCCCAGGCCTGGTTTCGCAGCACAGAGCGGGTCAGTTCGAGCCCCTCGTAACACAGCTGGACGCCGGCACCGCGCGTTGCCGCCGTCTGGATGTCCACGGACGGGTCGATCGCGTGGGCCACACGGACAGTGAGTACACCCGGTAGAAGCGGTCGCTCGCCAACGGCCGCTGTGACACGACTGTGAAACGGCGGCGGCTCTATATCCTTGAGGGCCCGCGCCAGCGCGTCCGTGATGGCCCCAACTTCGTCCATCGCACTCACGTTAGGAAAGCATGGAAAAAGGCCTTTGGAAAGTCACAGGGGACGGCCTTATCCGGGTCTGCAGTACCCCGGTGTGTCGCTGATGAGTCCGTCGACGCCAGTCTCGGCGAGGTCAGTCGCGACCGTCTGCGTGGTGACAGCCCCGAACCCGCGGTGGGCGAAACACTCCGTGGCTGGACACCTCCCGACCCGTGACTGCTGTCGAAACACCCGGCGAAGAACCACTCGACACTAAAGTGCCGGGCACGAAACGCGGGCATGTTCGAGACGCGTCCGGACAGAGAAGCGGAGGTAGTGCTCGTCGGGCGCTCGAACGTGGGCAAGTCGACGCTGATGCGTGAGATTACGGGCTACGATGTCGCGGCCGGCAAGCGCCCTGGTGTCACCCAGAAACCGAACCACTACGACTGGGTCGGCCCGGATTTCGTCATCACGGACCTGCCCGGGTTCGGATTCATGGAGGGTGTCCCCGCGGACAGGCGCGAGGCAATAAAGACGGATATCGTCCGGTACATCGAGACACACGCGGAGAAGATACTGGCCGGTGTGGTCGTGCTGGATGGCTCGGCGGCCGTGGAGATAATCGACCGCCACAGCGGTCCCGAGTCGGTGCCCCACGCCGTCGAACTGTTCGGGTTCCTGCGGGATGTCGGCATCCCGCCGGTGCTTGCGGTCAACAAGATGGACAAGGTCGACAGCCGCGACGACTGTCTCGACGCGATTGGCGACCGCTTCGGACTGTACCCGCCCTGGCGGCAGTGGCAGGACACCATCGCACCCATCACCGCGAAACGCGGGAACATCGACGCGCTGAATCAGGCCGTCCGCGGGCATCTCCACGAGGCCGAACGCGACGACCTGTTCCAGTTTTTCTGACTCACCTGCGGCCGTCTCCGCCCTCGCCCGTCCCGCCACGGGTCCCGTTGTCGGGTCCGGGTCCACTGTCGGGTCCGGTCCCGTTGTCGGTTCCCGGTCCGTCGCCGGCCCTGTCTCTGCTGTCGCCGTCGCTGTCACCGTCGTCGAGGTCATCTTTCAGCGCCCGGAGCTCCGCCTCGACGTCGATGTCGACGTCCTCGACGTCCTCGTCGTCGGTTTCGAACTCCTGTTGAATCTGCTGGCGGATGGCCCGGGCCTCCTCGATGAGTTCCACGCTCCGGTCGTCCTGGGGGCGGTCCTCGACGGCCCCCTGCAGCTCCGAGAGCACGTCGTCGAGGCGGGCGAGAGTCACCTGCCCGAGGCGCTCGGCGCGCTCGCGCACCTCGGAGTCGGCCCGTCCGCGGCGTGGTTGCCGTCCCTCGGCGATGCGAATCGCCCGCCGTATCAGTTCCAGCGCCTGGATGTTGGTCTTCAACAGGAGGATGAGCCCCGGAATCGCCACCTCGCTGGTGAACCGCGCGAGGTCGCGCCGCAGGGACCGCTCCCGGTCGGGTTCGACCTCGCGCTGGAGGTCCTGCAACTCCTGCGTGAGGTCCGCAAGCAACTCCGTGACGTCCGGGTCCGTACTCCCGCTGCTCATACACTCTGTAACGGGCGGGCACACTAAAACGTGGGCTGTCTGGTGACACCGGAACGAAACGGTTTTAATTTTAGGCTGACCTAGAGTAATTCGATGATGCCCACTGACGAGCGCCCGACACCCGCCGAGGGGGACGGTGACGAGCAGGCCACAGTGACGGTCCACCAGTGCTCGGAGAACCGGGTCGTGTTCGTCGAACAGGAAAACGCCGACGCCTGGATTGCAACCGACCTGACCGTCGACACCTCCAACTGACCCCACAGGCGCGTCACCGCCCCGGCAGCGCGGCAAAACTCTTGTATACGGACAGTCAACGTCACGCATGAGCCAGTCGGGGGAGGTCCAGTTCCGCCAGGCAGAGCCTGTGGACGCCGAGGCGGTTCTGGAGATAAAACAGACGGCCATCGAGACTGCCGGGGAGCCCTACAGCGACGAGCAGATAGCGGCCTGGCGGCCCACCGAGGAGGCACTGTCTGTGTTCACACAGGCCATGAAGAGCGAACAGTTCGTGGTGTTGCTCGTCGAAACCGACGACGGGCCGGCGGGGTACGGCGTCCTCAACATCGACGAGGCACGCATCGACGCCGTGTTCGTCGCGCCCGGACACGCCGGACAGGGCCTCGGTTCGTCGCTCGTCCGCCAGCTGGAGACCCGCGCACAGATGCTGGGTCTGGCCGACCTGACCGTCGTCTCGTCGCTGAACGCCCGGGGGTTCTACGAGTCACTGGGGTACGAACCCTGCGGGGACCGGACCCGGACAATCGAGGGCACCGACCTCGGGTTCGTCGCCGTGTGCAAGCACCTCGACTGAGTGTGTCGCCGCGCCGTGGCTTTTTCCCCCTCCTTCCCTCACACTGTATGTGACCAGCATCAGCGACACGTACATCGAGAACCGCGCACGGGTCCAGCCAAACGACACGAACAACTACGGGACGGCACACGGCGGGAACGTGGTCAAGTGGATGGACGAGGTGGGCGTGATGTCGGCGACCCGCCACGCGGGCGAGAACTGCGTCACCGCCCGCATCAACGACCTCAACTTCACCCGGCCGGTTCCGCAGGGGAGCAACTGTCTCATCGAGTCCTACGCGTACGCGACGGGCGAGACGAGCATCCGCGTCCGACTGAGAGCCTACCGGGAGAACCCCCGGACCGGGGAGTGTGTGGAGACGACCGACTCGTTTTTCGTGTTCGTCGCAGTCGACGAGGACACCAACCCGACACCGGTCGACGACCTGACGGTCGGAAGCGAGCGCTGCGAGCGCCTCCGCGAGGAGGCACTCACGAACGAGCGCGCCGACTGAACAGCGACGGTACTCAGACCGGATAGAGGACGAGTACGCGCTCGTCGCGGGTCTCGGAGCGCTCGACGCCGAGCGTGACGGCCCGCCCAATCTCGACGTCCTCGTGGTCGATGTTCCGGACCTGTCCGGTGACGCTGACCGGTCCGAACGCCGCGACGGCCGTGACGTAGGGGGCGTCGTCCTCGAACTGCGGGGCGGCGATATGTGTCGTCGTGTGGGTCAGAATCTCGCCCGGTTCCGGCAGCGACCGCTCGGCCGGCTCCGCCTCGCCGGTCGCGGGGTCGTAGGGCATCGGCGGGAGGTGTGCCTCGCCGTCGTCGGTCTCCAGATAGTACGGTTCGCCGTCGGCGACGGCGTCGAGGAAGTCGTCGTAGCCGGCGTCGCGGGTCATCTGTCCACCTCCAGCACGTGAACGACACAGCTAGCGACGGTCCCGCCGGCGTTGTGGGTCACGCCCACCTCCGCGTCGGGAATCGCGTCGCTGTTGACGTGGCTCCCACGGAGCAGTTTCGTCAACTCCGAGAGCTGTGCACAACCGGTCGCGCCGACCGGGTGGCCCTTTGCCTTCAGCCCACCCGAGAGGTTCACCGGCAGGTCGCCGTCTATCGTGGTCTCGCCCCGCCGGGCCGCACCGATTGCCTCACCGGGGTCGTAGAGACCGAGCGCCTCCAGTGCCAGCACCTCCGCGACGGTGAAACAGTCGTGGACCTCCGCGACGTCGATATCGTCGGGTTCGATACCCGCCTCGGCGAACGCCCGCTCGCCGGCGCGCTCGGCGGCGGGCGTGCGCACCATCGACTCGCGGTCCTGCAGCGCGAACGTGTCGCTGCCCTGGCCGGTGCCCGTTACTCTGACCGGCGCGTCGAGATCCTGTTCCGTGGCGAACGACTCGCTGACCAGCACCGCGGCGCTCGCCCCGTCGCTGATCGGCGAGCAGTCGTACAGGCCGAAGGGGGAACTGATCTGTGTGGCCGTCAGCACGTCCTCGACATCGAGTGTGCGCTGGTACTGTGCGAGGTCGTTGTCGACGGCGTTTGCGTGGTTCTTGACCGCGATGTGGGCCAGGTCCTCCCGGTCGCCGCCGAACACCTCGAAGTAGCGGTTCGCCATCAGCGAGTACGCCCCGGGGAAGGTCAGTCCGGCACGGATCTCCCACAGCGCGTCGGCGGCGGCGGCGAGCGCCTCCGTCGCGTCGGCCGTCGAGAGGTTGTTCATCCGCTCTGCCCCCCCGACCAGCACCACGTCTGCACCCCCGCGAATCCGCTCGACCCCGTACCGGACCGCCGCGCCACTAGAGGCACAGGCGCTGTCCAGCCGTGTCGCCGGCGCGTTCACACCGGCCATCTCCGCCGCGAGCGGCCCCTGGTGGCCCTGTGTCTCGGCGAACTCACCCATGAAGTTGCCGAAAAACAACTCCTCGACGGCCGCGCGCTCGACACCCGCGTCCGCGAACGCCTTCGCCGCTGCCTCCGCGAACAGGTCCCGACCCGTCCGCTCGGCGTGTCTGCCGAACGGCGTCATCCCGACGCCGGCAACACGCACGTCGCTCACCACTCCATCCCTCCGTTGACTCCGAGCACCTGGCCGGTCATGTAACTCGACTCCTCGCCGGCGAGAAACCGCACTATCCCCACGATGTCCGTCACCTCGGCGAACCGACCCAGGGGGATGCGGTCCAGGATGTTCTGTTTCACCCGGTCGGACACCTCCGCGAGCATGTCTGTCCTGACAAACCCCGGCGCGACGCAGTTTGCCGTTGACCCCTCCTGGGCGAGTTCCAGCGCGAGCGTCCGGGTGAACCCGAACATACCGCTTTTCGTCGTGGCGTAGTTGGCCTGTCCGTAGTTGCCCTGCTGTCCGACGACACTCGAGATGTTGATGAGACGGCCCTCCTCGGCGGCCCGGATATCGTCGTAGCAGACGCTCGTGCAGTTGAACATCCCGCCGAGGTTCACCTCGATGACCCACTGCCAGTCCTCGCGGGTCATGTTCTCGAACGTTCTGTCGACGGTGACGCCCGCGTTGTTCACGAGCACGTCGACGCGCCCGAACGCGTCGTGTGCGGTCTGGTGCATCTCCTCGACGGCCTCGATGTCCGAGACATCCGCCTGCGCGAGCACGGCGCTTCCGGGGCCGTCCTCGATATCGTCGTGGACCGCCTGCGCCTCGTCGTCCGAGGAGCGGTAGTTGACCACTACCTCCGCGCCACGTGCCCCGAGGTCGCGGGCGATACCTGCACCGATTCCCCTCGATGCGCCTGTTACCAGACACGTTCTTTCCTCGAGTGACATTCTGTGTTCGTTCTTTCCGTCCGATGTAGATAAAGGTGCGCACGCGCACCGTCACGCCCGGCGGCCTCACCGACCACGCCTCGCTCGCCGCCCGTTGCCCGTGGATTTCCCCGACGGAACCGCATCGGGGGTGCTGCGCCTGGCGACGCGGAGTTTTGAACCTTCTGTATAATCAGTAGCAGGGTTTTGTCTCCAGGGACTGTATGTTCAGTCGATGAACCACCCCCAGACCGGACGCCTGCCGGCGTCGACGAGGATACTGACGGAGAGAGAGAGGAGTCGGTCCGACGGCACCTGGGACGATAGCCCCGTTCGTGTGACCGCGAGCGTTCCGCCCGAGGGCGCGGATGCCAGCGGTGGTCACAGATGACCGACGACCGTAGAGAACCCACCACCGAGGCGGAACTGAGCAGGAACCTGCAGACGCTGTTCCGCCGGGCACACGAAAACGGCGTCGAGGTCCGGGGCGGTTGGCCGTGTCGCAACGGTTCAGCACATCCAGACTGGGACGTAGTCGTCACCGAGGTCGAGAAACCGGGGGCGTCCGAGTGACCGACCCGGACCCGGTCGGACTCTGTACTGCACGTGATTTTGGGGGAGTCTCGTGAGCGAGGACCGACTCGAGCCGATTCTGTCGGCACAGCCGTGGCGACTCCTGTGTGCGCTTCGTGAGGAGACACCACGGGAGGCCGAACCGATTCTCCGGGCCGACGAGCGACTCGACGCCGAGGCACGCGAGACGCTCCTGTACGAACTCCACCACACGCTGCTCCCCGAACTCGCCGCGGACGGACTGGTCGAGTTCGTCGACACCGGGGAACTCGTCTGGCAGGGACCCCGGTTCGAGACGCTCCGCCCGCTGCTGGAACGCCCACAGGAGCCACTGGGTGACCTGGATGCGGGCCCGTTCGCCTACGACGACGACACCGAGACGGTCCGTTACGACCCGGAGGAGTCCGTCGAGCAACTGCTGGCCTCTCTCGCCGACGAACACGAGGGAGACAACGGGAACGGCACCCCCTGGTAGGCGGGTCCGGCGCAGTCTGTGCAACGGGGGGTCCGAGCGTTGAAGTAAGAGCGCGCGACCAGTGGGGTGTGTGATCCGGTATGCCCTCGCGGTGGCGCTCGTGGTGGCGATACTGGGGCTGGCAGCGGCGGCCATCGACCACGGGGCGACGGTCCGCAGCGAGACGGACCTCGCCGCCACCGTCGAGCGCATCGACGCCGCCGCGGTGGACCTCTACGAGAACGAGGCCCTCGCGCTCGTGGGGACCCCACCCCCACAGCGGGTTCTCGAGGTGACACTGCCCAACGAGGGGTACACGAGCGCGGCCCCCGACCGTTTCGCGCTCGCACGCGCGCCCGAAGAAAATGCCACGAGTGTCTCGTACCGGTTCCCGGGTCGTGCCGAGCGCGGCCACGTCATCGACGCACCACTCGTGCGCGCCGGTGAGAGACGGTTCCGCCTCGACGGCTACACCGGAGCGGTGACGCTGTTTCTCCGACTCGTCCCCGGGAGCGATGGGCGTCCGGTGGTCAGTGTCACGGTCAGACAGTGACCTGGACGGCCGCGCGGCCGCCGTACAGCGCGGCGGGCACCGACCGCCCGGCAGTCACGCCAGGGAACCGCGGTGGCAGTCGGTGGCCGGACCGAAACCTAAAACTGTTGTTCTCCCAATCTTCCGGGTGAACATGAGCGTCGACGAGCGGACCCACGACAGGCAGTTCGTGCGGACGTTTTTCACATCCCCGACAGCGGTCGAAGGGGAAGACGACTCGGCGAAGATGCTCCGAAGCGCGGGTCAGTTGCGCGGTATGCAGGCCCCGGACGTCTGGGTGCCCGACAACGAGGACGCCACCGCACCCGCGATGCGTGACGAGGGGGCCCAGAACATCATCGACGTGGTCGCGGCACACGGCGAGGGGTTCCCCGGGGAGATACACCCCCGGGTGGTCTGGCACCGCGACAGCCCCGGCACGCGCTACCAGGGGTTCGAGCATATGCGCCAGATTGCGGACCCCGAACACGGCGCGGCCGAGCACATCGACGGGTTCGTCATCCCCGAGGTGGGCGACATCGACGACTGGAAGAAGGCCGACGAGTTCATCACCATCGTCGAACACGAGCACGGACTCCCCGAGGGGAGTCTGGCGATGTCGGTCATCGTCGAGAGCGGTTCCGCGGAACTGGCGCTGGGGAAACTCCGCGAGGAGATGGGCAAACCCTCGAACAACCTCCAGCGGTTGTTCCTGCTCGTCGACGGCGAGGTGGACTACACGAAAGATATGCGTGCCATCACGCCAACCGGGGAGCTACCGCCGTGGCCGGAACTGCGGCACAACACCTCGCGGGCGGCCAGTGCCGCGGGACTCATCGCCGTCGACGGCCCCTACGACGATATCCGCGACGTGGACGGCTACCGCGCCCGGATGACGAACAACCAGGCAAAGGGGATGCTCGGCATCTGGTCGCTCACACCGGGCCAGGTGGTCGAGGCGAACAAGGGTCCGCTCCCGCCGGAGTCGGGCTACTGGCTGCTCTCGGCCGGCGGCCGCGAGGTCGAACTCGCCGACGAGGACGGCGCGCAGGTGTACACCGGTGACCGTGTCTCTCTCTCTCGGACCGCCGACGGCTACGAACTGACCGTCGCCGGTGACAGCCGCGCCCTCGACGAGGAGGAACTCCGCGAGGAACTGCTCGATATCGTCGACTACGTGCCGGGCCTCGAGGATATCGTCGACTCGATGGCGGAGTTCGAGGCCGCAAAGCAGGCCGGCAAGGGTGCAATCGCGATGAGCCGGACCGCGACGGTGCGCATCGACGGCATCGAGGTGGAGGTCAGCTCCGACCGGATGTGGGACGAGGCGACCTACCAGGCGTTACAGACGCCCATCACGCTGTTCCAGGACGTCTACGAGAACCGCCCCGACCAGCACGACGACCTCGCCGACCTGTACGGCGAGGCGGTCGTCGAACGGGCGATGAACGTCGGGTGAGCGGCGCTCACCCCCGGAGCCGTGCTCGGGTCGACACAGCCACACGGGGGGCGACCGCAAACATTTAACAGACTCTACTGACACATCTACAAGCATGGTCTCGCCACTCCAGATTGTCGCGGGGTTCGTCGTGCTGGTTCTGGTCGCGTTGCTCGCCGGCTACGTCATCAACGTCTACAACCAGTTGGTCCGGCTGCGCAAGCGGGTCGACCAGTCGAAACAGAACATCGACGTGTTACTCAAGCAACGGCAGGACGAGCTCACGAAACTGATAGACGCGGCCCAGGAGATGATGGAGTACGAGGAGGAGGTGCTCACCCAGCTCACGGAGGCCCGCGAGCAGGCCGCACAGGCCGACACGCCACAGGAACAGGCCGAGGCTGACGTGCAGGTGCGCGAGGCGATGGCGGCGTTCGAGGCCCGCGTCGAGGAGTACCCCGAACTCAGCGCACAGGAGAACATGCAGCAGTTCCAGGAGCGCATCACCGACATCGAGTCACAGATCGCCGACCGCCGGGAGTTCTACAACGAGTCGACGACCCGGTACAACACCCGCATCTCCCAGTTTCCGTACCTGGTTTTCGCCCGGCAGTTCGGCTTCGACGAGCGCGAGCTGTTCGAGGCCACCGAGGCGGAGAAAGCGGATGTCGACGTTGGCGCGGCGTTTGGTTCGTAGCGACGCTCCCCCGTTCCCGGGGTGTGTCGCCCGTTTCCTGCCGCCTTGGGGGTTTTTGTACCGTCGGGCTGTTACTGGTGGCTGTGGGCGAACGGACAGACGAGGAGGAACTGCCCGCCAACGCCGGCGACCAGACCGCCAGTGACGACACAGTCGAGAGCAGCGAGACAGGGACCGACGAGCGGCCCCGACACACCGCGGACAGAACGGCCGAGCGGTTTCTCGAACTCGAGTCGGAGCTGGTGGCCGGGTCTGACGCCACCCTGCCCGACGGGACGGTCCGTCCGGCCCGCCTCGTCGACGCGGAGCTGGTCCCGGCCGCCGACGTGCCCGGGGGCTACCCGCTCACACCCGGTGACGGCCGGGCGCTGGCGGTGACACTCGAACTCGCGGGTGGCCGCACCGTCCCCGCCTACCTCGACTGGCCCGAGGACGGCGACCCGGCCGGGGAGTCGACGCTGGGGCGACTGCTCGCCGGACTGGACGTGGCACCCGAACAGCTCGCCGAACTGTACGGCCGGCGCGTTCTCGTGGAGGTTGTCGACGGGCGGTACACGCCGTACCTGCCCGAGGAGCCGCCACGGGGCACCGGCCGGGATGTCTACGGTGTGGTCGCCGGTGCCGTCGCCGGCCTCGTGACGCCTCTGGCCCTCGCACTCGGTGTCGGCTCCGGACTGCTCCTGTTTGCTATCTTTCTGGTGCTCACGGTGGTCGTGTTGCCGCTCTTTACATACCGTGACGCCTGGTATCTCCGGACACACAGCGACTGGGAGGGTGGCCCGGTGTTCTGGGCGACCCTGGCGATGCTTCCCGGGGTGAACCTGGTCTCGACGGCGCTGTACCTGCTCGCGCGCCGCCGCGCGACCTTTCTCTCCGCCCAAACATAGTGGGCGTGTCGATGCCGGTTGTTCGACCCACCACGGGGAGGATGTCACCGTGTCTGGTACGGGAGACGGACCCCCACCCCGACCGCTGTCGTGTCGGCACGCCCACCGCCGGTCAGTCGCGGCCGGTGACCTTTCGGATACACGAGGAGCCAAACGGGCCGTGTTCGCCGGCGTCGAACTGGACGAAGTAACCGGTCGACAGCGACGCGCCACAGCGCTGGCAGGTGAACTCCCCCTCGCGGCGGACGACGTCGCGTTCGAAACTGACGAACGCGCCCGAGCGCGGCCGGACGACCCCCTCCTCGCGGTCGATGACACCCCGCAGTTCGGCGGTATCGAGAATCTCCCGGGTGACCGCGGGGTCGGTGGTGACCGTCTCGATGCGGTCGACCGCCTCCGCGAGCGAGAGTGTCCCGTCCTCCAGATGCGCCAGCAGCGCCACGCCCACCTCGACTGTCTCGGCGACAGCTCCGGCGGCCGCGTCTCCCGTGGGGGTGCCGTCGTCGTCCCCGCGTGCTGTGTCGCCGGTGGGTGCGTCTCCGCTCTCCGTCCCGGCGATGTCGTCGAGACTGGCCTGTTCGCTGTCGTCGGTCACGTGCGGGGCAGTTGGGCCGCCACCACAAAGTGTTTGCCGGCGTGGGACACACAGGCCACATATGCACCCAGCGACCCGGCGACAGGCCGCGGCGGTGGTCGGCCTGCTCGTGGTGTCGGGGCTCGCGACGCTCGCGGTCTCTCCGGCGGCGGCGCTGGCCAGACTGGAGGCGCTCGCGGACGCGCCGCTCGTGCTCGCGGGCGTGCTCGTGGCGGTGTACGTCGTGCGTCCGTTTCTCCTGTGGCCGATGTC
>JAQCNG010000320.1 GCA_028275145.1 Halovenus sp.
GTCGAACACCTGGACGGTCGCACCGGTCGCCTCGCCAACCTCCCCCACTGTCGACAGAAACCCGTCAACGTCCTCGACGGTCGCCTCACCCTCGACCAGTTCCATCAGAAGTCCTCCAGATTCGCCTGACTGTCGTCCGTTGTCTCCTCCCGGGCCGTCTCGCCGCCGTCGGCCACCTCGCGTTCGGGCACGACATCCTCGGCGGGTTCGACGCCGTCCATCGCGGGGTCGGGGTGGCCGGCGTTCTCGAGGATGTTTTCGGCGGTCTTCGTGCGGTTGCGCAGCGCCCCGAGCACGACCGACTTCTCGGCCCCGCGGAGCTCTGCCGGCGTCTCGATGCCCGCGTCGAACAGCCGGCGGGCGCGCTTGCGGCCCACCCCGCGCACCTCCGCGAGTTCGACCAGTTCCCCCCGGACCCCGTGTTCGACCCGCTGGCGGGCCCGCCGTATCGCCGACCCGACGCCGAGGTCCAGCTCCGCCGCAAGCGACTCCGCCGCACCCAGCAGCCACTCCGCGGCGTCGGTCTTTCCCCGGATGTCGCCCGGCCCGACCTGGTAGCGCTCGGCGAGCTGGTCCTCGTCGACCTCGCCGGCCCAGTCCTCCAGCAGTTTGGCGGTCTTCAGCGCCGAGAGCCAGTCCTCGAAGGCGTCGTCGAACTCCGAGGGCGCACGGCCGAGCAGCTCCCTCTCGCGCTCGTGGGCCAGCATCGTGTACTCCTCCTCGTCACCCGAGCGCAGGTACAGCTCGTACATATCCGGCGTGCGACAGACGAGGTGGTACAGGCCGAGCGCCGTCGGCTCCGAGCGCTCGCCCGCGCCGTCCAGTGAGCGGAGTCCGTCGATCATCTCGGCGGCGCTCATCGGGTCGAGATACAGCCGCGAGACGGTGTGGCCGAGATTCGTCGCCGCCAGCCCCGACGCCGTCCGCTCGAGAAACCCGTTGACGACCAGATACTCGACCACCTGGTCGGTGACAGCCTCGAGATGGTCCCGGTCGGCGGTCTGTTCGGCGTACAGGGTTCCCTCGAAGAAGGCGAGCAGCTCCGACCGCGAGCGGGCAAAGCCCGAGGCGACCGTCGCCAGCGCGTGTGTGCGGAGCGCGGGCTCTGCGGCCAGTTTCGACTCCACGGGCTCGGGTTCGGCCCAGACGTAGCGCTCGAACAGTTCGTCGAGTTCGTCGTGGCCGCCGGACAGCAACACCGCCTCGCCGTAGGGGTCCCGGCCCGGTCGGCCCGCCCGGCCCATCATCTGGTGGACCTCCAGCACAGAGAGGGGTTTCATGCCGCCAACTGTGCCGTCGTAGCGCCGCCAGTCCCGGACGATGACCCGCCGTGCTGGGGTGTTCACGCCCGCCGCCAGCGTCGGTGTCGCACAGACCACCTTCACCAGTCGGTCCCGGAACGCCTCCTCGACGAGTTGGCGGTGGTCGCGCGCGAGACCGGCGTGGTGGAACGCCGCCCCCTGCTCGACGGCCGCCGCGAGGTCGTCGCTGGTGTCGGTGTCGCTGACGTCCCGGATGTCGTCCGCGAGTTCCGCGAGCCTCCCCACCTCCTCGGGGGTGAGCGACGCCTCGGTGGTCGTCCCCAGCCGTCGGGCCGCGGACTCCGCGTTGCGCCGCGAGTTGACAAAGACGAGCGTCGACCCGCCCTCCTCGAGCGTGTCACGGACCACCGCGGCCGACTGGTCCTCGCTCCTGCCGACCGGGAGTCGCTGCTGGCTGCCGTCCTCGAGGTGGAGCGCGTCGCCGTAGTGGACACCCTTTCGCAGTTCGATCGGTCGCCACGTCGAGTCCACGAGTTCGGCGTCGAGCCAGGTCGAGAGCACGTCGGCGTTGCCGACTGTCGCCGACAGCGCGACCGTCTGGAGGTCGGGGTTCAGCCGTCGCAGCGTGGCGAGTGTCACCTCCAGGGTGGGTCCGCGCTCGCTATCGTCGACCAGATGCACCTCGTCGGCCACGACACACGAGAGGTCCTCGAGCCAGGGGGCGTCGTTGCGCACGAGCGAGTCCACCTTCTCGCTGGTGGCGACGACGATATCCTTTCCCGCCAGCCACCCCCCCTCCGACTCGAAGTTGCCCGTCGAGACACCCACGTCGAGTCCGTACGCCTCGAACTGCTCGAACTCCTCGCGTTTCTCGCTGGCGAGCGCGCGCAACGGCACGATGTACAGCGCCATCCCCCCGCGGGACTCGACGGCCGAGAGCATC
>JAQCNG010000202.1 GCA_028275145.1 Halovenus sp.
CGCTCGGGTTTCGATGGCCGTCTGACTCACCTCCTCCGCGGATAGAAACTGTTTTTACCGCGAGCCGACAGGTGTGCGTAGGAACACACGGCCGCAAATCCGACGCGCCACCAATTGCGTGGCTCACGGCCCTGCCGCTCGCTCGGACCGAGACAGTTTCTCTGTCTCGCAGGGCTTGGGATTGCGGTGGTGTCCGCGCCATTAGGCGCAACGCCAGCGGTCCGTAGTTCCAACCAATAATGGCACGAATGCACTCACGACGCCGCGGCTCGTCCGGTTCCGACCGGCCCGCGGCAGACGACCCACCGGAGTGGAGCGACGTCGACGCCGAGGCGATCGAAGAGCGCGTCGTCGAACTAGCCGAGAACGGACACGGCCCCTCGCAGATCGGGCTGAAACTCCGTGACGAAGGGATTAATGGCACGCCCATTCCCGACATCAAACTCGCAACCGACAAGAAAGTCACCGAGATCCTCGAGGAACACGACGCCGACTCCGAGTTCCCCGAGGACCTGCGGAACCTGATGGAGCGGGCCGTCCGCCTGCGCGAGCACATGGACGAGAACCCCACGGACCACCAGAACAAGCGCGCGCTCCAGAACACCGAGTCGAAGATCCGCCGCCTGGTCGACTACTACCGCGGTGACAAGGTCGACGAGACGTTCACGTACAGCTACGATACCGCGACCGACATCCTGTAAGGAGCCACCCACATGTCGACGACCGACCGGCCGGACGCGTCCGCCCCTGTCGCCAGCGATGTCGCTGCGCGACTCCAGGACACGGACTTTGTCCGACTGGTCGCCGCCCCGACCGGTGACGCGCTCGCCGCGGCGGGGCTGCTATCACGGGCGATAGAGGGGCCGTTTCAGGCCACCGTCGCCGCCTTTCCGAGCGACGCCGAGCGGGCAACCGAGGCCGACTGCACAGTCGGCCTCGGGCTCGATGTGGGCGACGTCACGGTGACCGACCCCCCGTTCAGCCGGCTGGCCTTCGCGGCCGCCGACAGGCTTGGGGGAGCCGACCCCTGGCTCGCGCTCGCAGGGACCGTCGCGGCCGGTGTCGAGCCGAGCGGGGCGGCCCTCGACGCGGCTGACCCCGAGCGCCGGCCAGGGCTTGCAGTCCCGACGGCCGACCCGGCCGACGGGCTCGCGCACACGACACTCGTCCACGGTTCGTTCTCCGGCGACCGGGAGGTCGCTGCGGCCGCCCTCGGTGACACCGAGGGCAGCGACGGCACGGACGAGGAGCGGAGCCGTCGGCGGGCGTCGCTCGTCGCGCTGACGGTCGCCGAGGAGTCCACCCCCCAGGGTGCAACAGCGGTCGAACGCCTGTTGTGCCCCTACGTCGGCGGCCCCCTCCGGACCGTCGGCGGCCAGGCGGACGTACTCGACGCGCTCGCCCGGACACGGCCGGGGTGTGGCGTCGCGCTGGCGGCCGGTGCGGGCGACCGTGAGGCCGCGCTCGGGGCGTGGCGCGCACACGGCCGGCGGGCACACGCCGCGCTCGCGGCGGCGACGACGGCCCGGTACGACGGGATACTCGTCGCCCAGTGCGAGCGTGGTGACCGGACCGACTCCGGGGCGCCGCTGGGGACCGTTGCCCGCCTGCTCGCGCAGTACCGCTCGCCCGAACCGGTCGTCCTCGCGGTTGCCGACGGCCGGGCCGCGGCCCACACCACCACCGACACCGACGTTAGCCGCGTCACCGCGGCAGCGGCCGACACAGTCGGGGGGACAGCAGCCGGGACGAGACGGGCGGCCCGGGCGCGATTCCGGGCCGATACGACCGAGTTCGCCGTCGCGTTCAGGGAGGCACTGTGAGACGCGTCGAACTCCACACCGAACACGGTGCCGACGCGACGGCCATCGCGCGAGCGGTCCGGCCGGACAACACCGATCGGCTCGAGACCGACGTCGAGGGCGGGACGGTCGTGACGACGATTGAGCGGGCGAGTACAGGCGGCCTGCAGGCCACCGTCGATGACTACGTGGTGAACCTCCGGACAGCAGCACAGCTCACAGACAGAGACAGCCAGCCGACAGTTACGGACAACACGAACACACCAGACACATGAGCGAACGATCAGTATCCCGACAACAACAGCAGAAGCAGTGGTACGACGTGCTCGCCCCGGAGCAGTTCGACCGGGCCGAGCTCGGCGAGACAGTCGCGGACGAACCGGACAAGGTGCTCGGTCGGACCATCGAGACCACCCTCGGAGACATCCGCAACGACGCCAGCGAGAACAACACCAAACTGGAGTTCCGGATCACGGAGGTGGCAAGCGACAGCGCCTACACGGAGTTCATCAAGCACGAGCTCACTCGGGACTACCTGCGTAGCCTGGTCCGCCGTGGCTCCTCGAAGGTCGAGGCGTACATCACGGTGCTGACGACCGACGACTACCGCATCCAGGTCCAGCCTGTCGCGCTCACGACGAAACAGGCCGACGCCTCCCAGAAGAAGGCGATCCGCCGGACGATGATCGACCTCGTCGAGGAAGCCGGTGCCGAGCGCACCTTCGAGGACCTGCTCGACAGTATCGTCGAAGGGCGCCTCTCCTCGGCCATCTACAGCGAGGCGAAGACGGTCTACCCGCTACGTCGCGTCGAGGTGGCGAAGGCGACCCTCGAGGCCCGTCCCGAGGAGGTCGCTGCCGAGCAGGAGACCGCGGTCGACGTCGACGAGTAACACCGCGACCCCTCTCGCCGGGGGGCTACCGACCACCCTCTACTCCGATGACCAGGGGGTAGCGCTGGGGTGGAACCGGAGACTGTCGACCGGCTCCACGAGATAACGCTCGAACGCGAGAAGCCAGGCCGGGAGCTATTATCCGACGAGATCGTCGGCTGGTGGGCTGTGACCGACCGCCGGTCGCGGCTGTCACACCGACCTGGAGCCGGCTACTCGACGACGACCGTCCCGACCATCCCGGCAGCCTCGTGCGGGATGCAGTAGTAGTCGTACTCGCCGGGGATCTCGAAGGTGTACTCGAAGGTCTCCCCGGGGTCGAGCCCGCCGCCTGTGGTGCTGTACCAGGCGTCCTTTGCGGCCTGCTCGGAGTTGAAGCCACCTGTCGCGAAGTACGCGGCTTCCTCGGGGGTCTCACCGTCGTAGGCGGTGACGGTGTGGACGCCGCGGTCGGTGTTACGCCAGCGCACCGTCGTCCCGGCCTCGACGACCTTGCTCGTCGGTTCGAACCGGCGGGTCGACA
>JAQCNG010000333.1 GCA_028275145.1 Halovenus sp.
GTGCGGGCCGTAGCACGAACGTCGTCGACCCCTCGTACTCGACACCACCCCGGAACGGAAACGTCCGCTCCGGCCTGACTGGAATCTCGAACAACGGCCCGCCGGTCATCGTCTGTACGTACGTCGTCGTGCCGTTTAAATGACCGGTCGGCCCGTCCTGTCGTGTGCGCACACGATGGACTTACACGTTCCCGAGCCAAGAACTGTGTATGTGCGGCCGGTACAGCCTGTTTACACCTCCGGAGGAACTCGCCGACCGATTCGACGTGACAGTCGAGGAGTACCAGCCGCGGTACAACGCCGCGCCGGGACAGTCACTGCCCGTGATCACCGACAGAAACGGGGAGACACTCACCCGGATGGAGTGGGGGCTCGTTCCCTCCTGGGCCGACGAGCGGGACGGTCAGATAAACGCCCGCGGCGAGACGGTCCAGAAGAAACCGACGTTCCGCGAGGCCTTTGCGGGGACGACCGGTGAACTCGCGGCCGGCCGGTGTCTCGTCCCCGCCGACGGCTTCTACGAGTGGGTCGAGGAGGCTGGCACGAACCAGCCCTACCGGGTGCGGTTGACCAACGACCGGCCGTTTGCGATGGCCGGCCTGTGGAGTCAGTGGCGGCCGGAGACGACCCAGACCGGTCTGTCGGCGTTCGGGGACGGCAGCGGGCCGACCGACGACGAACCCGACATCGTCGAGACGTTCACCGTCGTCACGACGGAGCCAAACGAGGTGGTCGGTGACCTCCACCACCGGATGGCTGTTATTCTCTCACCGGAAAACGAAACGCGGTGGCTCTCGGCCGACCCCGACGACGCCCGTGACCTGCTGGAGCCGTACCCCGACGCCGAGATGGAGGCCTACCCCGTCTCCCGGGCCGTCAACGACCCGGCGAACGACAGGCCGGAACTGGTCGACCCGGCGGACGAGGCAACCTGACGAGCGCCGACCCCGTGGCTCCGGGTCCTGTCTCAAAAAATATCGGTTGCTGGTGTCCGTCGCGGGCGCTCGCGTCCTCGTTACTCGAAGTGGTCGAGGCAGGTCTGGAACTCCTCTGCGGCCTTGTCCCAGTCGACGACCTCGAAGAAGCCGTCGACGAAGCTTCCGCGGTCCGGGCCGTAGTCGTAGTAGTAGGAGTGCTCCCAGACGTCGAGTGCGAGGATGGGGTGTGAGCCCCAGACTGCGCCCTCGTCGTGGTTGTCGACGACGACGTTGCGAAGCTGTTTGGCGACCGGGTCGTAAACGAGCAGCGCCCAGCCACTCGCGTCACCGGCCGCAGTTTCGAACTCGCCTTTCCAGCCCTCGTAGGAGCCAAAGTCCGCCTCGATGCGGTCGCGGAGTTCGCCCTCGGGCTCGCCGCCGCCGTCGGGATGCATGTTCTCCCAGAACAGTGTGTGCAGATAGTGACCGCCGCTGTTGTGGGTTACGTTCCTGATAGCGGCCGCGCTCCCGTCGAAGTCGCCGGCCTCACGATTCTCCGCCAGCGTCTCCTCGGCGGCGGTGAGGCTATCGACGTAGCTCTGGTGGTGGGTGTCGTGATGCCAGGTGACGACCTGCTCGGAGATGTGCGGTTCGAGCGCGTCGTAGTCGTACGGTAGCGGTGGCAGTTCGGGATATGAGTGTTCAGGCATTGTTTATCGCTCCGTCACAATGTACGGGCGGAGCAGTAAAAAGGCTGACTCTCTCTTTGCCCGGACACATCGTTGAGGGCTCTGTCGCACTGTCAGCCGAACCTCGCGGCAGTTAATACCGTGGAGACGCGACGTGTACACGATGGAGATTCGAGCGATACAGAACCTCGGACCCGGCGAGCGTCGAGAGATATTCGAGCGGACCGCGGGACTGGCCGACGCCCGCGCGGACGCACGGGAGATTGTCGACGACGTTCGAACCGAGGGCGACGTGGCGCTCAGACGGTTCGCCAGCGAGTTCGACGGCGTGGAGGTGGGGAACCTGGACGTGACCGACCGGGCCGAACGGGCCGTCGACAGCCTCGATGCGGACGTGCGCGAGGCAATCGAGCAGGCCGCGGCGAACATCCGGGCGTTCCACGAGCGCCAGCGCCCCGCGGACTGGCGGGAGACCACCGACGGACGGGAACTGGGGCGGCGGTTCCGGCCACTCTCGCGGGCCGGGGTCTACGCCCCCGGCGGAACCGCGGCCTACCCCTCCAGCGCGCTGATGGGTGTGGTCCCGGCGGACGTCGCCGGTGTCGACCACATCGCCGTCGCGACACCGCCGGCCGAGGAGTTGCCCACCGCCACGCTCGCGGCGGCCCACATCGCCGGAGCGGATGCCGTCTACCAGGTCGGCGGCGCGCAGGCTATCGCCGCGCTCGCGTACGGCACGGAGACGCTGTCGGCCTCTGACGTGGTCGTCGGCCCGGGCAACCGGTGGGTGGCCGCCGCAAAGGCCGACGTGCGCGGTGACGTCGAAATCGACACCATCGCCGGCCCGAGCGAGGTGCTCGTGCTCGCCGACGCCACCGCGGACCCGGAACTGGTCGCCGCGGAACTGGTCGCACAGGCCGAACACGACACGGACGCCTCGGTGGCGGCGGTGACCGCCGACGAGGAACTAGCCGAGGCGGTTCTGGCGGCGACCGACCGGCAGGCCGCCGAGCGCGAGCGCGAGGAGGTCATCCGGGGGGCCTTCGAGAGCCCGGCCAGCGGCGTCTTCCTAGCCCGCTCGCTCAGCGAGGCGGTGCTCTTTACCGACGAGTACGCCGTCGAACATCTCTCGATTCTCGCCGAGAACGACGAGGACCTGCTCGACCGTATCGACAGCGCCGGGTCGGTGTTTCTGGGGCCACACAGTCCGGTCGCCGCGGGCGACTACGCCAGCGGCCCGAACCACGTGCTCCCGACCGGCGGGAGTGCCCGCCGGGTCAGTGGGCTCTCGGTCGAGACGTTCATGCGCTCGACGACCGTTCAGCGCCTCTCCGCGGAGGGACTGGCCGACATCGGCGACGCCGTCACCACGCTGGCTCGCACCGAGGGACTGGAGGCCCACGCCGCGAGCGTCGACCGTCGCCTCGACGAGCGCGAGTAACACGATTGCCGGCAGTATAAGTGTCGCCAACCGCTATCGGGGAACGTGCTGTACGTGACACGTGGTCTGGTCGACACCCTGTTGCGGTTCGCCGCCGAGAAAGACCCCGAACAGGTGACGGTGCCGCTGGCGGTGACACGCGCCCGTGACCTGCCCGAGGCGGACCTCCCCGACGAGACTCCGGTGTTCACTCACTTCTACATGCCAAGCGAGGGCGATGCGGTCAACGCCGTCTTCGGGATGCAACTCGGGATTCCCTCCGGCGAGACGCCGGGCATCTTCGTCTCTCATCCGGTCCAGCGACTCGAACTCACGCGAGAGGACGACCTCCGTGAGGTCATCTTCATCGCCGTTGCCCCCTGGGAGCAGGACTCGCTCGCGGCCTTCGAGCGCAGCGGCGACGAACAGGAGTACACGGTCCTCGACATCGAACCGCCCGAGGAGTCGCTCGGCCCGCCCGAGGAACCCTCCGACACACCCGACACCTCGTAGTCACAGACCGATGGACCAAACCGGCGTCTGACCCCGTTTGTCGTCTGCACCCGTCGTCGTACTGCTGGTCGTGCTGTTCGTGCCGGCTGTGCTGTGGGCGTAACCGTCTTGTCGGCACAGGTCTGAACCCCGTTCATGCCAGGTGGTGGTGACGAACAGCCCACGCCCGAGGAGGCGTTCGACGTGCTCGCACACGAGCTTCGCTTCGACATTCTGCGCGAACTGAACGCGGCCAGCGGCCCAGTCTCGTTCTCTGACCTGCAGGATGCGGTCGATGTCCGGGACTCCGGACAGTTCAACTACCACCTCTCGAAGGTAGTCGGTCCGTTCGTGCAGAAGTCCGACGACGGCTACCGGCTCTCGACTGCCGGCAAGCGCGCTGTCGGCACGGTGTTCGCCGGCGAGTTCTCGGGCGAACCGCTCCGCGACGTGGCGCCGGTGCCCACGGAGGGGTCGTGTCACGAGTGCAACACCGGGCTGGAGGCCGTGTTCGGCGAGTCCAGTGTCCGCATCCACTGCCCGTCCTGTGGCGCGGTGTACACCGAACCCGAGATACCACCGGGTGCACTCTCCGGATGGGACCGTGAGGAACTCCCCCGGGTCGTCAACCGCTGGGTGCGCCGGTGGCTCACCTCTGTCGACCTCGGCCTCTGTGAGTACTGCGACGGCCGCACGACCAGCACGGTCTGCCGACCGGGCGAGGCGGCCGCGCCGTCGTGGTTCGAGGCCGACAGCGGCCGCGAGGTGATCGCCGTATACGAGTGTCAGCGATGTGGCCACTGGACACACTCCGACGTCTCGTTCGCCGCGCTCGTCCGTCCCCCGCTCGTTTCCTTCTACCACGACCACGGCATCAATCTCAGAGAACGGCCGCTGTGGGCCCTCGACCTGGTGGAGCGCTCACAGACCAGCGTCGTCCAGGAGACACCGCTCCGGGTCGAACTGTCGATCACGCTCGACGACGAAACCCGGACGTTCGTGTTCGACCGGGAGATGACACTCGTGGACGGGCCGACCCCAGCGGAGGGGTGACCAGTTGCCCGAGACTGGCTGTCGGCCGACGACTCCACCCTGCTCGCGGGACCACTCTCGAACCCGGTCACCACACCGCGCTGGTGCGCTCGAACACCGGAGCCCGAAGACCTAAGAGACGCGAACACGTACCCGAGGATACGATGAGCACGGACACCGAGAGTCAGAGCCCGGAGGACGAACTTCGCGAGCGAATCACGAACTTCCTGCGGCGGAACTTCCCGCAGATACAGATGCACGGCGGCAGCGCGGCCATCCAGAACCTCGACATGGAGGAGGGGACAGTCACCGTCCAGTTGGGCGGGGCCTGTTCGGGCTGTGGCATCTCGCCGATGACCATCCAGGCTATCAAGACCCGCATGACCAAGGAAATCGCCGAAATCGAGACCGTCAACGCCTCGACTGGTATGGGCGGCAGCGAGGGGATGGCCGGTGGTGGCGGCGGTGGCATGAGTCCGTCGTTCCCCGGCGACTCGAGCGAGAGCGACGACGAGGGCCCCGAGGCCCCGTTCTGAGCGTCAGCGGCTTTTCCGCCCCGGGAGACCGTCTGGCGACTCCCGGCATCTGTGAGCGCTCTCCGACCCGTGCAGCTCTGACTGGATTCAGTGCCCCATCTGAGCGGCCTGCAACGCGAGTTCGATATCCTGGCGGGGGTCGTCTGTCACGCTCGGGCCGTGCCCGGCGTGAAACTGCTCGAC
Source organism: Halovenus sp. (assembly GCA_028275145.1). Classification (GTDB taxonomy): domain Archaea; phylum Halobacteriota; class Halobacteria; order Halobacteriales; family Haloarculaceae; genus Halovenus. Next base: position 5,270 of record JAQCNG010000333.1, read on the forward strand.
CGCATCGGTGCGGTCGAGCAGCCGCTCGATGCTCTCGACGAGCACCTGCCGGTTCCCCTCCGCGAGGTCGGTCCGTCCGAAGCCACCGTTTGCAAAGACCAGGTCACCGACGAACAGCACGCCGCTCGCCGGCGAGTACAGACAGACGTGGTCGGTCTTGTGCCCCGGCGTGTGGAGGGCCTCGTACTCGTGGTCGCCGAGCGTGACCTGGTCTCCGTCCACGAGTTCGTGGTCGACACCCTCCTCGCCGGTGTCGTACCCCCAGACGTCGATTCCGAACGCCTCCCGCACGTCGGCGAGGTTGCCGACGTGGTCGTGGTGGGTGTGGGTCAGCACCACCGCGTCGATACCGTCGACGTGCTCTCGGACGTCGCTCGTGATGTCGAACCCGCTGCCGACGTCCACGAGCACCGACCGTTCACCGGTCACGAGAAAGGCGTTGCTCGTCATGCCGGTCTGTCCGGCCGCCAGATTCCGTATCATACCTGCCGGTAGGGGCGATACGTGTTTGGGTATACCGGTTCGTGACCGGCGGCCGGGGGTCGCAGGTCGCCCGTCGGGGGTCGAACCGGTCTGTGGGTCACTCGTTGAGGTTGAGTCGGTCGGCGAGACGCTCGCGGATGGAGGGGGCGTCGCCGAGTTGGAGATAGTAGGCGTCGCCGCCGTCCTCGTAGTAGCCGTCAATCTGCTGTTTGACCTCGAACCCCAGCGACTCGTAGAACTCGAGCGCCCCGGCGTTCGTCGTCCGGGCGTGACACGTGACCGTCGAGTGTTCGTCGGCGACGCTCGCGACCAGCCGCCTGCCGAACCCCTGCCCGCGGTACGTCTCGTCGACGGCCAGAAACAGGATGTAGCCGTCACGGCGGACCGTGGCGAACCCGACGAGACTGTCGGAACTCCGGTCGAGGTAGAGAAACACCGACGCACGCCCGTACGCCGTCGTAAAGAAGCCGCGTCGCTGGCGCAGAACACCCTCGTTGCGACGGATCCGCTCCTTGAGCTGCCACGCGCGGTCGACGTAATCGTCGCTGCCCGGCGGAACTTCGAGCCGCTGGACGTTGATACTCACTAGGCGTATCTGTGGGACGGCTCGGTAATAAGCGCACCGCATACCCGGCCCCCGAAACAGGCAGAA
>JAQCNG010000339.1 GCA_028275145.1 Halovenus sp.
ACCGGGTGGCTTGCTACCTCGATGTCGGTTCCCTCCATCCTGCCCGTGCAGAAGCGGGCAAGGGTGAGGTTGTTCGCCTATTAAAGGAGGTCGTGAGCTGGGTTTAGACCGTCGTGAGACAGGTCGGCTGCTATCTATTGGGGGTGTCAAGGTACTTGACGTGAACAGTCGTATAGTACGAGAGGAACTACGACTGGTCGCCACTGGTGTACCGGTTGTGCGAAAGCGCAGATGCCGGGTAGCCACGCGACACGGGGTAAGAGCTGAACGCATCTAAGCTCGAAACCCACATGGAAAAGAAGTACCAACAAGGTCACTCGTAGAAGACGAGATCGATAGACTCGGGATGTACGCACCAAGGCAACGAGGTGTTTAGTCCACGAGCACTAACAGACCGAAGCCACAGTCATACGGTCACTGGACGATACCACACTCGGATGAGTTCAGGCGGCTAATGGATCGCACATTTACACGGTAGTCACTACAGACACAGGCGTCCGCGCGAGCGGTTTCGGTTCGAACCCGGAAGTCGGCATGATGGCGGCCAGAGCGGTGGGGACACACCCGTACCCATTCCGAACACGGAAGTTAAGCCCACCAGCGTACCGGGAAGTACTGGAGTGAGCGATCCTCTGGGAACCGCGGTTCGCCGCCTACCCATTCATACCACATTCACCGATTACAGAGAGACATCTGTCTCGTGAGTCACAAAAGACCGTGTCACGAGCAGCGGCACCCTCGCCTGAACCGGAGACCACCACCCGTCAGAATCTCAGTATTGATTATTTTACCAGTAAGTTTATGAGTTTTCTTAGAGAACATAAGCTGTCTATGACCACCTCAGCCGCCCGCGACGTCACTGTCCGGGTTTCTCACGGCGGGCGGCCACCCGTTCGAAGGGGGTCAGAGCCCGGCGCTGTCGTGTCGGTGTTGTTCGGAGAGGGCCTCGAAGCGTGGCGGCGCGGATGGAGCGGCCCGGACGGCGAGACGCCCGAACGCGAAGCCGTCGTCGTCGGGAGCGACATCTCTCGTGGTACGGCAACGGCGACGCCGGCCCGTGTTCTGCCGGATCGCGGCCTGGCGTACACCGTTCTTGGACAGGCTCCCGACGTCGGCCAACTGTCCGAGGCGGTCTCCGACGTGCTTGAGACGTTCGACGCGGAGCCGCGGGTGATCGTCGACGACCTCGCCCCACTCGTCGTCGAGCGAGGGGTCTCTGCGGCCGCCGACGCGGTCGAGGCGATCACGACGACGGCCGACGGCCGAATCGTCGTTGGGTGTTCGCTCACGCCCGACTCGGTGTCGGTGCTTCCACGCGTACTCGAGTTCGTCGACGGAATTGAGGGAGTCGAACCCGAGGCCGCGGCGGCCGTCGCCCGACTTCAACGCGAGGATCCGACGACGTTCGGCTATACGCGCCGGTACTGGACGGAAGCACAGCGCGGAATCGAGTCGTGTACGCGGAACTATCCGCAGTCGAAGCAGGTCCACGCGGCGCTCACGGAGCCCGAGACTACGCCGCGAACGCTCGGAGCGACGTTGTCAGGGCT
>JAQCNG010000350.1 GCA_028275145.1 Halovenus sp.
TCGACGGCCCGAGGTCCGAGCGTTACCCGGGCGCGGGTGAGGCGTCCATGTGGAGACTCCCGGTCGGTGTCGACCGGACCGAACACGGGTGTATCGCGGGCGCTCGTGGCCGACACCGTGGTGGGGGCGTGTTCGTTCGGTGGGCCGCCGCCGATGTCGCCACAGACACGGCAGTCACGACCGGTCCGGGGCCGGGACAGACCACAGTCACGTTCGATCCGCTATGACCGACGACCTGCCGGAGCAGGTGGCGATGCTGGGCAGACAGTTCGACTTCGGCGAGTACGAGATAGCGGCCTACCTCGCCGTGCTGGAGTACGGCCGGCTCACCGCCGGCGAGATTGCCGACGAGACGGAGATCCCACAGCCCCGGGTGTACGACACGGTGCGGAGTCTCGCCGACCACGGGTTCGTGGAGTTACACGACACGCGGCCGATGGAGGTGGTCGCGGTCGACCCGTCGGAGGCGTTCGACAGCGTCCGGACGGCCGTAGACGAGTTCGTCACCGGACTCGAGCAGAGCTACACCGCACCCGACCGGACAAACGAGGCGGTCTCTCTGGTCAGTTCCCGACAGACAATCCTCCGCTGTTTCGAGGACGTCATCTCGTCGGCGGAGTACGAACTGCTGGTCTCGCTGACCCCGGACCTCCTGGCCCGGTTCGAGGACGCCCTCGCCGGGCAGACCAGTGCCGGTGTCACCGTCGAGTTGCTCCTGTCGCCGGCGGCGGACGCGCCCACACCGGCAACGTACGACTACCCCCAGGTCGCGACAGTCACCCGGGCCCGCCGGGGTGTCACGACACCACTCGTCGCCGTCGCCGACGGGAGTTACTCGGTGTACACCAGCCAGCGCGCGCTCCGTTCGGCCGGCGACCGGTACGCCGTCGTGTTCAACCGGTCGGAACTGGGCTTTCTGGTGTCGGCCCTGCTGAACACCGTTGTCTGGCCCTCGTCGACGCCGGTGGTCGAGCGTGGGACCGACGTGGCCTACCCTCGCAGGTACGCGACCATCCGCCGCTGTGTCAGGGAACTCGACACCGACACGGGGTCGCTCTACGCGACAGTCGACGGTCGGGAGGTTACCTCCGGCAGATACCGGACGGTCTCGGGCGAGGTCGTCGACACAGCGGTCGGCACGGGCGGCGAAACCGCCGCAATCACGCTCGATACCGGCACCGAGACGCTCGGTATCGGCGGACACGCCGCCGCACTCGAGGATATCGAGGCGTACGAACTCGTTGTCGGTCGGAACGACCCACCCGACCTGTGACCGGTCACCGGACGTGTTCGGCCTCTCCGTGACGGGTGACCAGTGCAGCCGCCCCCGACTCGCGACTCAACAACCACCTCCCGACCCACAGCAGCCTGTCGGTACCAGCCACCGGCTGTGCTCTCCGCCGACAGTCTCGTTCTGTTGTCTCTCGGCCGAACCGGGTGGGGCCGTCCCAGGACCCGAAACAACGAGACAGCCTCTTTGTCCCCTGGATGCACACACCGGATATGAGCGACCTTGTTGGGGCACTCGTCGTGGCAGCCCTGTTGACTGTCGCCCTCAGTCCGGTGATGGCAATCTTCGTCTACAGGGGTTACAGGGTCGGGCAACGGTACAGGCGACTCCGCGAGACGCCCGTCGAGACGCCGGGCACCGTCCGCCCCGGGGAGACGGCGTTCGTCCGCGGGACGGTCACAGCCCCGGAGGACCCTGTCACCGGGCCGGTGTCGGGAGACGAGGCGGTCCTCGCTGGCTGGGTGATCCGGGAGTGGTGCAGCACGAACAGCAGATACTGGATGACAAAGGCTCGCGGTATCGAGGCCGGCGCTATC
>JAQCNG010000352.1 GCA_028275145.1 Halovenus sp.
GACTACGACCCCGAGCAGTTCCCGGGGCTGGTCTACAGAACCCAGGAGCCGAAGTCGGCGGCGCTGATTTTCCGCTCGGGCAAGATTGTCTGCACCGGGGCAAAGAGCACCGACGACGTCCACGAGAGTCTCCGCATCGTCTTCGACAAACTCCGCGAACTCAAGATCCAGGTCGAGGACGACCCCGAGATAATCGTCCAGAACATCGTCACCTCGGCCGACCTGGGGCGGACGCTGAACCTGAACGCGATCGCGATTGGGCTGGGACTGGAGAAAATCGAGTACGAACCCGAGCAGTTCCCGGGGCTGGTCTACCGGCTCGACGAACCGGACGTGGTGGCGCTTTTGTTCGGGTCGGGCAAACTCGTCATCACAGGGGGCAAGCGACCCGACGACGCCCGCGAGGCCGTCGACAAGATCGTCAGCCGACTCGAAGAGCTCGAACTGCTGGGCTGAGCGCTCCTCGGTTTTTCGGTGGTCGTACCGTGGGCTCCCGGCCGCTCGCCCTCCGCCCGGGTCTCGCTCGCCTCACTCGACGAGTCGCTCGATCTCGGTCACGAGGATGTCGCTCGCACCGACGGTTTTGAGATCGGCAATCGTCTCGAAGACGCGGTCCTCCTCGACGACGGCGTGGACCGCAACCTGGTCGCTGCCCGCGATGTCCATCACCGTCGGCCCGCCCATCCCGGGGATGACCTCGCGCACCTCGGTCAGCCGCTGTTCGGGGACGTTCATCATCAGGTAGCGCTTGCCCTCGGCGGCCAGCACCGACTCCAGGGCGGTTGCGACCTGCTCGACTTTCGGGTCGTCGGTGGCATCGGGGTTGGCGAACAGCCGCACCGACGAGGCCAGCACCTCGTCGACGACGCCCAGCCGGTTCATCCGCAGGGTCGTCCCCGTCGAGGTGATGTCGACGATGCCGTCGGCGATATCGACGTGCGGGGTCAGCTCCGTCGCCCCCGACACCTCGACGACGTCGACGTCGATATCCTGCTCCTCGAAGTACGCGGTGGTGATGGTCGGAAACTCGGTGGCGACAGTGCCACCGACCAGGTCCGCGACGCGCTCGATGTCACCCGCCTCGGGGGTCGCGAGCACCAGCCGACAGACCCCGTAGCCAAGCTCCAGCAGCTCGACCAGGTCGACCGCCGACTCCTTGACCTGGTCGTAGCCGGTGATACCCAGGTCGGCGGCACCGTCGGCGACGTACTCCGGGATGTCCCCCGAGCGGGCGAACAGCACGGTCACGTCGGGGTCGACGGTGTCGGCGTAGAGTTTGCGGTCCGCGCCGTCGACGAGGGTGAGGCCGGCGCGCTCCAGCAGGTCCACTGTCGGGTCGTGCAGGCGGCCCTTGTTCGGCACGGCGATGCGCATACACGTCCGTCGGAGGGGGGTGGTCAACTGTCTTTCGCACTGTGACGGCCACCCCCGGCGACTGTCCCCCCGGGTCGGGTGCCCAGTCTGGGGGCTGTTGTCGGCCGGTCTGGCCCTCGCTGTGTCTCTGTGGCACACGAGACACAAAGGCTCTTTTCCCGTCGTCCCCTACGTGTGAGTGTATGGAAGACGGGAGCGACGAGATGTTCTGTCCGTCGTGTGGCGAGCGGATGCGCCGGTCTGCAAACTTCTGTTCGAACTGTGGCGAGCCAAACAGGAAACAGGACGGCGTCGACTGGGGTCCCTCGCAGGCGGGCGACGGCGACCGAAACACCTCGGACACAGAGGTGTACGGACGGGCCGAGGGACCGTCACGGGCAGGCGGTGGTGGCCCGAGCGCCGAGGCAGGCCGCCAGAACACCCGCAGAGGCCCCACACCGGCACCGGGCCGTGGACCACAGCCCGCGTCGGGCCGCGCACCACCCCCGGGTGGACGCGGTGGTGGCCCCGGCGAGTACGTCTCACCGGCAGACACCGAAAACACCGCACAGTGGCGTAGCTACCTGCCCGAACAGATCCGCCAACTCCCGGAGGCCGACTGGCGTGTCGCGGAGTCACGGTGGCGCGTCGCCGGTGTCGCTATCGGGCTCGGCGTGCTCGGGATAATACTGCTCGCTATCATCAGTATCGTCGTCGGCGGGATTACCGCCGCAGTCGGACTCTCGGTCGGTATCGCGCTCGTGTTCGGCACGGTCATCGGGCAGTTGCTCGGCTTCATGGGGCTGTCGCTGTTGTATCTCAGACGCCGTGGGCTCGACTGGGACCACGTAAAGCGCTATCTTGGCATCCGTCGGCCCACGCTGAAACAGGTCGGGCTGATATTCGGTGCCTGGATCGGCCTGCTCATCGGGATGGTCACCGTCGGCGGCATCGGCCAGGTGCTGCTTGATTTCCTCGGCGCCGGCGACGCCTCCGCGGAGCAGGAGAGCACCCAGATATTCGCCGACAACCCCGAACTGCTCCCGCTCGGAATCGCGATGATGTTTCTGGTCGTCGGCCCCAGTGAGGAGATTCTGTTCCGTGGCGTCGTCCAGGGACGGCTCCGAGAGCGGTTCTCCGCGGTCCCCGCTATCGCGGTCACCGCGGTGTTTTTCGCCTCCATCCACGCCCCCGGGTTCATCGGGAGTCTCCAGGGTATCGTCCTCGGTATCTCTGTGCTCGTCGTCGGCGGTGTCGTGTTCGGTGCCGTCTACGAGTACACCGAGAATCTGGTCGTGGTCGCCCTGCTCCACGGGTTCCACAACTCGATGATTCTCGTCTTTATTTACCTCAGCGAGACGACCGACATCCAGCAGGAGGCGGTGCTGTCGTCGCTCACTGCGCTGCCGCTGCCGGTCTGAGCGTCTCTTTGTGCCGGTTGCCCCGTCACAGCAGCTGTTCGAGCTGGTGTCGTCGGGTGTCCAGGTCTACCTCGGAGTCGATGTCGGGGTCTCTGGCGAGTCGCGATAGCAACAGGAGCGGGTCGACGCCCGCCCGCTCGACGCGTTCGAGCAGGGTCGAAATCTCCGACCGGTAGAGCGCGAGTTCGTCGAGCAGTCCGAGCAACAGCGCCATCGGAACCGCCACCCCGGGGTCGGTCGGAAACGAGCCGTGAATCCGCTCGAAGGCCGGTTCCGCCGGCGGCTCCGTTGCCGGCTGGAGACGGAAACACGCCGGACACAGCGCGACAGCCCTCTCCGTTCCGGGCACGAACTCCTGGAGCGACGCCGGCACCCCGAACACCACTGGCTCGGCTCCGCAGTCTGGACAGTTCATGCCCGGGCTACCGGGGCGAGGAACAAACCGTTTGTCACCCGGGCCGGCGACTCACCCGACGGTGTCGACAGTCCCGTCATCAGATAGCCGGCAACACCGACGGGCGGCAACTCCGTGTCCCGACCCGCTAGGCCGTTGCCTCGGGCAGAGGTTCGATGGCGATGTTCATCTCGGTGTCCTCGACGGACCAGGTCCGGCGGTGGCCGTCCTCGACGGTGCCGAACTCGGCGGCGCGGACCTCGCGGGCGACCAGTTGCTCGTGACGGGAGATGAGTTCGGAGATGCGCTCGTCACCCGGGTTCAGCTCGACCCGGATCTCCTCCTCGAGGTCGAGGTCGAGTTCCTTGCGCATCTCCTGGACCCGGCGGATGACCTCGCGGGCGTACCCCTCGCTCTCGATGTCCTCGGTCACGGTGGTGTCGACGTAGACCTCCCCCTCGCCGTCGAGTGCCTCGACCGCCGAGGACGCCACCGACTCGGGCGTCTCGGTGCGGAACTCGACCATCTCCCCGTCGAGGTCGACCGCCAGTCCGGCCGCGTCGGCGACCGCCGCCTCCAGCGCGTCGAGGGTCGGTTCCTCGATGCGGGCGTTGTTGAGCGCACCGACGATGCGCCCGGCGTCGTCGCCGAACGCGGGGCCGAGCAGACTCATGTCGGCCGCCGCCGAGTAGCGCAGTTCCTCCCACCCGGTGTCGGGGCCGAGCACCTCCACCGTGCGTGCGTTGAGGCGCTCGCTCACCAGGTCCCGCCGGGCCTCGACGGCGTCGGCAAGCGCCGCGCTGTCGACGTCGACGACGACACGCGGGACCGGCCAGCGGAGTTTTCGCTCGGCGCGCTGGCGGGCGTTGGACCCGGCCTCCTCGACGGCCCGCACCGCCGTTATCTGTTCCTCGAGAGCGTCGTCCTGTTGTCCCGCCGGCGGTTCGGGCCAGTCAGCCATGTGGACCGTCGGATGCCCGGTATCCCCGGTGAGCGCGCCGTAGAGTTCCTCGGTCGCCAGGGGTGCGAAGGGGGCCATCATCGCCACCGTGTCCGCGAGCACCCGGTACAGCGTGGCGTAGGCGGCCCGCTTCGAGGGTGAGTCCGACTCCGCCCACATCCGCTCGCGGACCTCCTGGACGTAAAACCGGGAGACGTCCTCGACAACGAACTCCAGCAGCGCCTCGACGGCGCGGTCGTTCTCGAAGTTCTCCATCGCCTCGGTCACCGTCTCGGTGGTGCTGGCGAGTCGGGAGAGCACCCACTCGTCGACGGTCTGGAGGTCGTCGGCCACGTCGGCAACCGACACGGCCCCGGGGTCGAACCCGTCGGTGGCCATGTACGGCAG
>JAQCNG010000360.1 GCA_028275145.1 Halovenus sp.
ACCGGTGTGTCCTCTCTCCCGCGCGTGCCGGCGCTCACAATCGAAAGTTGTTATTATCTCGGGGTGACAAGGCAGGGACAATGACACAGGAGCAGTCACGCGTACCGGAGCCTCTCACGAGCGGGCCCACACTGATAGGGCTGTTCACCGTTCTGGCGCTCGTGGCCTCTGCCGGCACGGCACTGTTACTCGGTGGCAACGTCGACCAGGTGGTGTGGGCGCTCGTCGCGGGTCTCGTCGCGGGCGGTGCCATCGTCGGGACCTACGCGTTCGGGCGACGGGCCGGTCAGCCCCACTCGCACGCCATCGGGGCGAGCGCGGTGGTGTTCGGCGTGCTCTTGCTCGTTGCAATCGTGGCCGAACTGCTCCACTCTGCCGGAGAGCTCTCGAACGTGGAGATCGGTGTCGGTGTGGGTGGGACCGCTCTCGCGGCGGTGGTCGTTCTGGGGCTGACCGCACTGCTCGAGCGCGCGAGCGCGGCCTGAGACACGCGCCTCTCCTGGGCCTGAGACACGCGCCTCTCCTGGGCCTGAGACACGCGCCTTTCCTGGTACGCTCTGTGACACGTCGGCGGGCGTCGTACCCTCGAACCTGCGGCGGGTAACTGCTCGCTCGGAGACAAACACACGGTACCGCGATATCGCGGGTTTCCGAAACCTCTATTACACGGTGCTCGAAAGATTGAGCCAATGTTGGTGACCGGCACATCACTGTCCCTGTCAGGGCTGACGACGGTCGCCCAGGCCTCCGAGAATCCAGTGGCTATCTTCGACAGTCTGTACACCGCATTTCTCGTCCTGGGAACCCTCGTTGGAGTGGTCGTTATCGCGTACATCCTGTACAACGCGTGGACCTACCGGTCCGACGATTCGACGCAGGATGGGGAGTACGACATCGAGGAGACACACGACGAGGAATCGGTCGCGCGGCCACAGCTCGGCGAGGTGCCAACCGGGGTTGGAAAGGCCGGGGGAAAGAAGCTGTTCGTCTCGTTTGCAATCAGCGCAATCGCCGTTCTGGGGCTCATCACGTTCGCGTACTGGAATCTCCTTCTGGTCGAGGGAACGCCCGACGACGCCGACGACATGGAGATAGACGTGGTGGCCAACCAGTTCAACTACACGTACGACTACCCTGGTGGGGAGAACGAAGCCGAGGTGCTGTACGTCCCCACCGACCGGGTCATCACGCTGAACGTCACCTCGTGTCACTCGCCGGGGACACTCGACAGAGGGGAGTACACCAGTGACCAGATAGACAGCATGGAGTGTCCCAACGTGTCGGAAGGCGAGGTGGAGAATGTGGGGAACGTCTGGCACTCCTGGTCCTCGCCGGACCTCCGTGCGTCGGGTGACGCAATCCCGGGACAGTACACCGAAACCTGGTTCGTCGCCGACGAACCGGGCACGTATCGGGTCGTCTGCCGCGAACTCTGTGGCTCCGGCCACACCTCGATGAACGTGGAGAACGGTGTCGTCGCGCTCGAGGACAGCGAGTTCGAGGACTGGTGTCTCGAAAACGACTGCATGGCCGAGGAGGAGTTGACAAACTGGCTCGACCGAACGGAGGGTGAGAGCTGATGAGTGGTCTGCCACCGAAGTCGTCGGTGAAGCGCTGGCTGGTGACCACGAATCACAAGGACATCGGGATTCTTTACCTGCTCACGTCGCTGTTTTTCCTGATCGGGGCAGGCGTGCTGGCCCTGCTCATCCGGGTGCAGTGGCTCCCCGGCGGGTCGGTGCTGACCGGTGCCGAGTACAACCAGGTCGTGACCGCACACGGCCTGTTGATGGTGTTCTGGTTTCTCTCGCCGTTCGCGTTTGCCTTTGCGAACTACTTCGTGCCGCTGCAGATTGGGGCCGAGGACCTCGCCTTTCCCCGGTTGAACGCGATGAGCTACTGGCTGTACCTGTTCTCGGGGCTGGCGATGGTCACCTCCTTTTTCCAGGGCGGCACCCACCAGGGCGGGTGGACGCTGTACGCGCCGCTGAACGTGCCGGCGTTTGTCCCGCGGGTCGCCGAAATCGGTGAGACGACCGCTGTCATCGGACTTGCGCTGTTCGTGACCTCGGTCACACTGGGGTCGGTCAACTTCCTCACGACAATCTACCGTATGCGCGCGGATGGCCTGCGGATGCGCGACGTTCCGTTGTTCAGCCTCTCGATTCTCCTGACGGTGTGGATGATGCTGTTCGCGTTCGCCGCCCTGCTCGCGGCGAGTATCCTGCTTGGCTCCGACCACCTGCTCGGTACACAGTACTTCCTGAGCGAGTCCGGCGGGTCGCTGCTGTGGACCCACCTGTTCTGGTTTTTCGGCCACCCCGAGGTGTACATCGTGTTTTTCCCGGCGCTCGGGGCGCTGGCCGAGATCGTCCAGACCTTCTCGGGCCGCCGCCTCGTGGGCCGCAAGTGGTTCATCATCGCGATGGCGCTCGTCACCATCCAGAGTTTCATCGTCTGGATGCACCACATGTTCCTCACGGCGATCAACCTCCCCATCAAGACGGTGTTCATGGTGACGACAATCGGCATCTCGCTGCCTTTCGACCTGATGGTGTTCGCGCTCATATACACGATGATAAAGGGCAAGGTCCGGTGGACGACGCCGTTCCTGTTCGCCCTGGGTGCGCTGCTGTTTTTCATCATCGGTGGTATCACCGGTGTGTTCCTCGGCGCTATCGTGCTCGACTACCAGTTCCGTGGCACCTACTGGGTGGTCGCACACTTCCACTACGTGATGGCGTCGGGCGCGGTTGCGCTCATCGGGGCGCTGTACTACTGGTACCCGAAGATGACCGGGAAGATGTACAACCAGTTCCTCGGAAAGGCACACTTCGTGCTGGCCTTTATCGGGTTCAACATGCTGTATTTCCCGATGTTCATCGTCTGGGAGACGCCGCGCCGGTACTCCGATTACAGCAGTCAGGTGGTCTGGGAGGTGCCCTTTACCGACTTTGCCATCGTCGATGCGGGGTTCACCGTGTTCCACCAGATTGCGACGGTCGGTGCCTTTCTGTTCGCGGCATCCTTTCTCATCATGTTCTACAATCTGGTCAAGAGCCTCTACAGCGACCGGACAGTCGAGGAGAGCCCCTGGGCCTACACCGGGTCCGCGGAGTGGGCGACCGACTCGCCGCCGCCGCTGGAGAACTTCCCGGGCAAACCGACGTTTGCAAACGGCCGGCTGAACTTCCTCACCGGGACCGAGGCGACCGACGGCGGCGTCGAGGTGATGGAGGCTGACCGGAGCGAACCGGCAACCGACGGCGGCGTCGCCAGCCAGGTGGAGGAACTGCCCGACCACAGCCACGACGCCGACCACGCGTCCTGGTGGCCGCTCCTGCTCAGCGCGGGCCTGCTCGTGACGGCACTCGGCCTCTCGGGACTCGAACAGTCGTACGTGCTCTGGCCGTTCGTACTCTCGGTTCCGGTGTTCGTCGCCGCAGTCGGTGTCGTGGGTGCCCGGCGGTACGTCGCGTCGAACCCCGAGGTGAGCGGAAGCACCACCACACACAAACTGCTGGTGCTGGGGTCGGTCCCGCTTCTGGCCGGGTTGCTGGCCGCCTTCCACGCCCAGCACGGCATCGTCGACGGGTTCACCGAGGCCAACCGGTACTTCTTCGTGGCGCTGGGCGGACTCGTGTACACCGTGTACGCGTTCGTCGCGATGGGCTACGAGTCGTTCGAGGTGCCGGAGCCGGAGCTGAACGAGGCCTGGCCGTTCGAGGGGGTGACCAACACCAAACTCGGGATGTGGCTGTTCCTCGGGTCGGATATCATCCTGTTCGGCGCGCTGGTGGGCTCGTACGTGTTCATCCGCTTCCAGTCGGGCTGGCAGGACTGGTGGCACGATGCCGGACTCCCCGAGGCCGCACACCAGGTGCTCCCGGGGCTCATCAACACGTATCTCCTGCTCGCCAGCAGTTTCACCGTCGTGCTCGCGCTCGCGTACGCCCGCAGAGGCCACAAACGCGGCACGATGACGTTCCTCGGGCTGACGTTCCTCGGGGCGCTTGGCTTTCTGGCCAACAAGGCCTACGAGTGGAACGAGTTCATCAACCACGAGGGCTGGACCCAGACGAGCGACGTGATGGGTTCGACGTTTTTCCTGAGCACCGGTATCCACGCCGCCCACGTCATCATCGGGATGGTCATCGTCGTGTTCCTGTTCTCGCGCGCCTCAGAGGGTGCCTACTGGGGCGAGGACGAGGACGCACACACCATCGAGTACTTCGGCCTGTACTGGCACTTCGTGGACATCGTGTGGCTGTTCCTGTTCCCGATGTTCTACATCCTCTGAGGTGAACATAGATGTCATCAATCAGACTGTACACGGTCGTATTCGTCGCACTGTCCGCGCTCACGACTGTCCAGTTCGCACTGGAATCGATACTGCTCGACGAGTTGTACGGGTTCACGATGGCGGTCATCCTGACCATCTCGACGGTGAAGGCCGGAGCGGTCGGCGCGTGGTACATGCACCTCATCGACGAGCCCCGGGCGATCACCTACATCGTCATCGCGGGGGCACTCGGTGTGGTGGCCCTGACAGCGGGCGCGGCCTACTCGGTGACCTGAGCGGGCGCCCACCGCGCTCGTGTGGTCGTCGAACCGGGTGTTTCTGGGCGTCTCTGACCGGCAGTCGACACCCGCGTGTCGGGTGAGACAGCGTCGTTCAGGACTCGTCGAGCGCCACAGGCACGCCCGCGTCGGCGACGGCCGTGGCGAACGCCTGCGAGTCGGTCTCCAGTGCGTCGAACGTGTTGTAGTGAATCGGCACGACCAGCCCCGGGTCCATCGCCGCCGCGAGGTTGGCAGCCTCGCGCCGGTCCATCGTGAACGCGCC
>JAQCNG010000212.1 GCA_028275145.1 Halovenus sp.
GCGAGCGTGGTGACCACACCGAGTCCCGCCGCGAGCAACCCGCTTACCACCGCATCCCGGCGCTCGGCCATGCCCGATGTCTCGGCGCCCGGACGGATGGCTGTTTTGCCTGGCGCTCAGCCTCGGGCGTGGAGTGTCGCCCCTACTCCCCGCCAGTCCGGAGGTGATAGAAGATGTAGGTCTGTGCGTAACCCGCGTACTCCCCGCCGAGGCGCTCGCGGAGCGCACTGGAGGTTTCGGCGTACCGTCCACGGTCACAGTCCGGGTAGTACTCCTCGATTGTCTGTTGTATCCAGGTGTCGAGCGGAATCGCCTGGAGATACTCCAGTGAGAAGAGCAACACACAGTCGGCAACCTTCTGGCCGACACCGACGTAGCGGGTCAGCGTCTCCCGGGCGTCCTCGTAGGACTGTCCACGGACCTCCTCGGGGCGAGTCCCCCCCGCGACCATCTCCGCGGTGTCTCTGACATATGGCGCACGGTAGCCAAGCGAGAGGTCCCGCAGTTCCGTCTCGCTGGCGTCGGCGAGTTGCTCCGGCGTCGGGTAGGCGTGGTAGGTCTCGCCGTCGAAGGTGACGGGCGTGCCGAACGTCTCGCGCAGGCGCTGTTGCATCCCGTGGATGCGGGCGACCCGCATCTGGGCCGAGCAGATAAACGATATCAGCCCCCCAAACGGCGGATCCCGGACGATGCGCATCCCCCAGTGGTCGTCGAACGCCTCCTCGACGAGGTCGTCGTCGGGCGTGGCCGCCCGGATTGCGGTGAGGTCGTCCTCGAGACCGAGTCGTCGCCGCAGAACCGCCGCGGCATCGACTGTCGACTCCCACGTGAGCGTGTCGCCGTCCTGGCGAACCCGGACCGGGGCCGGTTCGCCGGTCGCCCGGGTGGTCGTGCGGTACCAGGTGTCGGCGTCGGTCGAGCCGTACGTCGCACCGTCCTCGCGCCACCAGAGATACGACTGGCCGCTCTCCAGGGTCAGTCGAAGGTCGAAGGGGCCGTCGAGGTGAATCTGTCCCCGCTCCATCTCACTCGCGCCCCCCGAGCAGGTCCGAGGCGGTCACGAGCGCGTCGAGGTCGATACCGTTGTCCGCCAGCAACTCGCCGGCACCCTCCTGGCGGTCGACGACCACGAGCACGCGCTCGACGACGGCACCCGCCTCGCGGAGCGCTCGGACCGCATCGAGGGCGCTCTGGCCGGTGGTGGCGATATCCTCGAGAACAACGACCCGGTCACCGTCAGCGAGCGACCCCTCGATGCGGTTGGCGGTGCCGTGGGATTTGGCCTCCTTTCGAACGATAACGTACGGGCGGTCGGCGGCGACGCTGGTGGCCGCGGCGAGCGGCACTGCTCCGAGCGCGACACCGCCCAGCGTCTCGTCGTCGAGACGCCCGGCGAACGTCTCGGCAATCGCCGAGAGACAGGTCGGGTCCGTCTCGAAGCGGTACTTGTCGATGTAGTAGTCGCTGGTGCCGCCGTGAGCGAGTTCGAACTCGCCGAAGCGGACCGCATCGGCCTCCCGCAGAACTGTGATGAGCGTCCCCGTCTCCATGTGGCTGAACAGGGAACGCCGGCTAATGTGCCTGCCGGTCCCGGCGTGTCCACACCCACTGTCACCGTTGGTGCCGACAGAGCAGTCACAGACACACGGCGGGGGGCGACGGTCGACCGCGCACCCTCACCGGATTGTGATGTGGTCGGACTCGCTGTCGAGCGCGAGGTTCGTCGCGATCTCGGCGTTACGGACCGCGTACTGTGCGGTCTGGTCGAGGCTGACGAGCACCTCGCGGATGTCAAGCAGTTGGTCGTTGCTCAGTTCGGGCAGGTCCCCGAGTATCTGGTGGCCGAGACTGTCCACCTCGCTGAACTCCTCGCGCACCTCGGTTGCGATGTCGTAGTCACGCTCGACGGCCGCCTCGACGGCCCCGGCGGTGATGCTGTCGACCCGGTCGGTGAACTCGTGGATGCGACGCATCGTCGACTGGTCGATGTCGAGCGCGTGGCCCTCGGTCGCCAGCGCCGTGTCGGCGATGTCCTCGGCGTTGTCCGCCGTCAGTTCGAGGTTCTTCGCGATGGAGCGGTAGCCGATCAGCGGGAAACTGTCCGACAGTCCGACCGAACGCGCGAGATTTGGGTTCCGGTAGGCCGTGAAGATGAGTCGCAACAACAGCACGAATATCTTGTTCGCCTGACGCTCCCGGTTGAGCGCGCGCTGGGCGAGGTCGGGGTTCTCGTGGGCCAGCGATTTTATCGCCTCGTTGCGCATCGTCGAACCGGTCGATTCGAGCCGTTCGAGCAGATTGTCAAGCGTGAAATCCTCGGCGTCCACCGAACACCGGATGGCGATACTGTCCGGCGTCTCCTCGACGACACCCAGCCCCATCAACTGCGTCTCGGCGTTGTACACCGCGTTGATATGTGTGCTCTGGAGGGTCTCCCCCGCGGGGACCTCCACGTGGATGACCCGTCGACCGAGCACGTACTGCGCGACGATTGCTCGCTCGAGGGCGTCCGCGGTCAACCCGCTGGCGC
>JAQCNG010000217.1 GCA_028275145.1 Halovenus sp.
GTTTTACTTTCGCTACACGGCATGGCCTTACTACCCCTCCGGCCGAAGGTGGTAGTACGATGCTCGCCACGCTTCCGACAGTGTTCAAGCGTGGTTCGAAAATCTGTGATTTTCGTCATCACGAAAGACGGAGTCTTTCGAACGACGACAAGAAGCGCGCACCGTCGGTTGTGGCCGAGTGTCCAACAGGTAGGAGTGGGACACTCCAAACCGCCTGTAAAGGGAAGTCGCCTGCGGAGTCTGGAATCCCTGTGCCCACGTCGGGTATAAATTCCGACACAGAAACAGGAAGCCCTGTCCGCACCAAGCGAGGGGCGGGTAGCCCCGAGCGCGGTAGGTCAGGGTAGTTCACCGCTCGTCGTGCGTATCGAAATCGATGAACCGGCGACAGTACCTCGCGGCATTCGGGGGCACGGTGGTCGGTGCTGCGGGTGTGGTGGGTGCCGTCCGGCACATCGGCGACAGCGAGTCGAGCGACACCGGCCCGTCGTCCGTCTCGGGCGGCGGGTCGGGGGAGAGCAGGTCGACGGCCAGCACCGCCGGGTCCGACAGCAGACCGGAGGCGGTGCCCGACGAGGAGTTGAGCCGGGCAGCCCCGAGAGACGGGATACCGGCAATCGTCGACCCGGTGTTCGCTCCGAACTGGGAGACAGGCGTCGCGGGCGAGGCCGTCGCTGGCATGGACCTCCGCCCGGACGACGAGGTGATCGGCATCGAGCGAGACGGCATCGCCCGGGCGTATCCGCTGAAACTCCTCAGGCGACACGAGGTGGTCAACGACACGCTGGGTGGCCCACAGCTTATTACCTACTGTCCAGTCTGTGACGCCGGGCTGGTGACAGACAGGACCGTCGCCGGGCAGACCCGGACGTTCGGCGTCTCGGGCTACCTCTACCGGGCGAATCTCGTTCTCTACGACGAGGAGAGCGGGAGTCTCTGGAGCCAACTCGGCGCGAGAGCAATCCAGGGGCCGCTCACCGGCACGCGACTCGACCGGACCGGGAGCGCAGTCACGACCTGGGGTGACTGGCAGACCGAGACCCCCGAGACGTCGGTGCTGGTCCCGCCACCGGCGTCGAACACCGTCGTCGGACCGGTGTCTACGGCCTCGAGTTCTACGAGCGGCGCGAGCGAATCACGGACCGGTACCCCGACTACGGCCCGCTCGGGGCACTGGAGTGGACAGACACGCGCCTCCAGCGGCGAACTGTCGTGGTCGGGGTCGACACCGACGGTGGCACCCGGGCGTACGCGAAACGCGACGTCGGGCGTGAGTGCCCCATAAACGATATCGTCGGGTCGGTGCCGGTACTCGTAACCGCCACCCCGGACGGGCGACCCCGGGCCTACGTCCGCCGGGTCGACGGGGAGACACTCACCGTCGAGACGGACGAGGCGGGCGAACTGGTGGCCGGCGGGTCGAGGTGGTCACGGATAGGAGGGTGGGCGCTCGACGGGCCACACGAGGGCGCACGGCTCCCGGTCGCACCCGGACGGGGGCCGCTGTACTGGGCGGCCTGGCTCGCGTTCAACCCCGATTCGACGGTGTACGGCCTCGACAGCTAGTTCGAGCGGTTGGGTGGGGAGACGAGCGGTCTCCACTCCTCGTGTTCGAACACCCCGATTTTCGTCCCGTCAATCGTCCGCAGGTGGGTGTACAGGACCCCCTCCTTCTGTGCCGATTCGACCATCGGCTCGACAAACCGGAGGTCGTACCGGCAGGCAACGAGAATCGACCGCTCGGCGTCGCTGTCGATAAACTCGAGCACCGCGTACATCAGCCCCTCAACCTCCCTGCCGTACGAGAGATACTCTGTGAATGCCTCGGGGTCGTACATCGGCTCGAACTGCTCGGCGTAGTTGTCCGGGATGATGGCCTTCAGCCCGAACTCGTCGTCGTCGCCCATGTCGATACTGACGACGTCGGTGTGGGCAGACAGCACCGTGAGCACCTCCCAGCCATCCGAGCGCCGGTCCTCGGCGATTGCATCCATGTCGTCGAGCGTGCTCCGCCAGGCCTCTGTCTTTGCACCCGTGGGGTCCTCGATGCGCTTCTCTATCGGGTCGGGTGGCTCGGGCATACCGTCTTCCTGTGTCATATCCAATACTACCCCGGCCGCGTCTATAACTCTTTTCGAGACAATCCCGGACCCGACGGGGCTACTGGACCCCGAGACCAACCTCCAGCAGAAAGGAGGCTCCCAGCACGAAGACGCTGGAGAGAAACAGCTGTGCCGGAACCCGGAGCCGGTGTTCGGGCGGGGGGAGCGTGACCCAGCGAACCGGCGGGAGCGCGCGCGTCACCCGCTGGAATCGTATCTCGTGTGTCTCCGGAATCGGGGAGCCGCTCGGGCCGGATTGTTCGGGGTCGCTGTCCGGACTCGACGGCCACAGTCGGACGACGGCGTAGGCCATCATCAGCCAGCCGATAACGAACATGAACACCTTCGCCCCGACGGCACCGCCGCCGCTCCCGATGCTCAGGAACACCGCGGCGACCAGCGTCACCCCGGTCACCGCCAGCGAGAACGTGACCGCATCCAGCACCGCCAGTGCGTACGTTTGCAGTCCCGCCCCAGGCCGCCCGGAGGAAGACATGGCGCTCACTCGCCGCGTTCTTTCGCGGTGCGCTCCTCGATGACGGGGCCCGGTTCGCGGTAGTCCGGGTCGTGTCGGTGACAGTAGCTCTTCCGGTCGGTTGCGCCCATCGTGTAGAACTCCGGTTCCACCTCGGACTGGCCCGAGTCCTCGCTGATACCGTCACAGACGCTGCCGAACTCGTCGTTGAGCAGTGCCAGCGCCGCCTGTTCGTCGTCCTCGTTCGTGTTCCGGGCAATCTCGTCGAGGATTTCCTGGACGTCCGCGGGCACCGCGAGTTCGCCGAACAGCTCCTCCATCGTGTCGTT
>JAQCNG010000218.1 GCA_028275145.1 Halovenus sp.
GTTTTACTTTCACTCTGTGCCGGGTATTTAAATCACTGCTAGTTGAAGATTGGAAGTGTGATGGCAGCTACTCATCGTCTCGGCTTAGAGCCCGACAAGAAAGGCGGTCGAGATGAATCTCGCCATCACCACCGAGTAGGAGTGGGTCATTCCGAATCCACGCCTGCGGAGACTGCGCTCCCTGCGCGGATGGTCGGCGTCAGCCGAGCATCCGTGAAAAAGCGCGTCGCGGAACCAGGAAGCCCCACCCTCAGCGAGCGCGTCAGCGCGAGCAGGGTGGGGTAGTTCACTTTCTGTTACCGACTTTCGTACGGACGTCCAAACTACGGATACACCACCCGCGCTGCCGCACAGTTCGACGGTTCCTCCCTCTCGCGGGTTGGTGTAACTGCCCGGACCGACAACGGCAGTCTCTCCCCGCTGCTCGGCCCCCGCCGTGCCCGCGAGCGCGAACAGTATCGTCACTCCCAGGCCGGGATCGTCACTCCCAGGCCGGGATCGTCACTCCCAGGCCGGGATCGTCACTCCCGGGTCGAGACGTGCTCGCGGGGTAACAGCGCCTCGATGGGTCGGTCGGCGAGCCACTCGGCGAGGTCGACCAGATGCCCGCAGGCGGCCTCGAACAGTTCCGCACCGACCTCCGGCGAGGCGTCTGTCTGGTCCCCCAGCACACCGTTGTCGGTGTTGTCGATGGAGTCGTAGAACGTCCGGGCCCCGTGGACGCGACCGAACCCCTCGTCGACCGCTGTCAGACCGCCGTCGCGGGCCTCCTCGAGGCGGTCCGGGTGCACCAGCTCCTCGTCGAGGTGCCAGACCAGCGACGTCTCCTTCGGGCCACCGTGAGGGCCCGGCGACTCGAAGGCCGCCTCGATGCGCTCCGTGATGCTCTCGTCCCACATCCACTCGATGGCGTACAGTTCGCGGTCGTCGCGGAGTCGCCGGCCGACCTCGCGGAGATGCTCAACGTTGCCGCCGTGGGCGTTGACGTAGACGACGCGGTCGATGCCGTGCTGGGTCAGATTCCGGGTGACGCTCTCGACGTAGTCCCGGAACGCGGGCGCGTCGGCCCACATCGTCCCGTGGAACTGGCGGTGGTGCGGGCTGACACCGATAGAGATGGTGGGGGTGCAGAGATAGCCGGTCCGTCGTGCGGCCTCGCGGGCGAACCCCTCGGCGATGAGCGCGTCCGTCGCCTCCGGGAGGTGCGGGCCGTGTTGCTCGGTCGAACCGACCGGCACCAGCGCCAGCGACTCCTGCTCGAAGTACTCCGCGAGGTCGGGCCAGGCGTACTCACCGAGATACATGTCCCAGACCAGGGTGGCAACCCATATCAATCCCCTGTCTGCTGTCCCGTTCGGCCGAACGCCCTCGCTGTTGCCCAACTTTATGTAACCGGTCGACGTAGTTACGAGATATGACCGAGGACGACAGCGACGAGTCGACGGACAAAGAGACGGCGATAGTGCTCGACGTACTTCCACACGGCCGCACCGAGGACGACCGGCCGCAGTACGAAAAAGAACCGCTCGCGTTCGTGCTCGACCACGCGGAGTTCACGCTCTACGAGTTGACTCTCGAGGAGGCGGACCTCTCCATCGGTGACCGACTCGATGTCTACGACAGTTCGGCGGTCAGACGCACCACCGAGATCGACTACGAGGACCTCCCTCGCGGCGCGAGCAGCGAACTCGAGTATGTCATCGAGGACCTGGTCGAGGACGAGGAACAGGAGTTTGTCGACTTCTACAACGACGCACAGCCGATCACGCTCCGGCTCCACCAGCTCAACCTCCTGCCCGGTATCGGCAAGAAACTCCGCAACGACATCCTCGACGCGCGCAAGCGTCGCCCGTTCGAGAGCTTCGAGGACCTCGAGGCACGCATCGACGGGCTCCACAGACCCCGCGAGGTGCTCGTCGAGCGCATCATGGAGGAGATCCGTGAGGACGACCTCAAATACTGCATCTTCGCCCGCGAGGAGTAATGGAGGACCCACACGACGGCGACCACCCGGAAGTGAGTCCGGCGTACGGTTCCCGCGACCCCGACGCGCTCCGCGCCCGCGCCGGTGTCCGGGGGAACCCCGACGCCGACCAGCACTTTCTGGTCGACGACCGGGTGCTCGACCGCCTGCCCGGGTACGCCGACGGGTTCGACCGCTCGACGGTGCTCGAAATCGGCGGCGGGACGGGCGCGCTGACCGACCGCCTGCTCGGGGCCGCCGGGCGGGTGGTCGTCGTGGAGCGGGACCCACGGCTCGCGGCGTTCCTGCGCGAGGAGTTCGCCGCCGCCTGCGAGGCCGACCGGTTGACTGTTCTCGAAGGGGACGCGCTCGCGGTCGAACTCCCGGCGTTTACGGTCTCGGTGTCGAATCTTCCATACGGGGTTTCGAGCGAGATCGCGTTCCGTCTGCTGCCCGAGCGCCGGCCGATGGTGGCCACCTTCCAGCGGGAGTTCGCCGAGCGGATGGCCGCCGACCCCGGCAGCTCCGAGTACGGCCGTCTCTCCGTGACCGCCGGCCACTACGCCGACATCGAGGTGGTCGAGACGGTGCCGCCCGAGGCGTTCGACCCAGAGCCTGCCGTCGAGAGTGCTGTCGTCCGGGCGCGGCCGCGCCGCCCCGACTACGAGGTGCCCGACGACGAGTTTTTCATGCGGTTCCTGCGCGCGGTGTTCACCCAGCGGCGCAAGACGATGCGCAACGCCATCCGCAACACGGGCCACATCTCCGGACTCGGCGACCCCGACGCCGTCGTGGCGGCCGCCGACGAGGACCTGATGGGCAGGCGCGCGGGCACCCTCCCGCCGGCGGTGTTTGCACGACTGACCCGACTCGCCTGGGCACACGGCGACCCCGGGGAGCCGACCGCCTGAGCCGATGACCGACGACACCCACGGGGACGGTGACACCGGGGACGGCCGACCGCGACTCGCACAGTTGCGCGATGTCGAGACGGTGTACCAGCCGGCGGAGGACTCGCGCCTGCTCGCGGAGACGGCAACCGATCACGGCGTCGGTTCGGGTGACCTCGTGCTCGACGTGGGGACGGGGTCTGGGTACGTCGCGGCGCGTGTTCGCGAGGAAACGGGTGCCCGGGTGGTCGGGACAGACATCAGCCCCGACGCGTGCCGACAGGCCAGCGAGGCGGGTGTCAGTGTCGTGCGGGCCAATCTGGTCGCCCCGTTTCGCGACGAGCAGTTCGATATCGTGGTCTGCAACCCGCCGTACCTGCCGACACCGCCAGACCAGGAGTGGGACGACCCGATGGAGCGGGCGCTCTCGGGCGGCGAGGACGGCCGGGCGATGGTCGACCCGTTTCTCGCCGCCGTCGGACGGGTGCTCGCACCCGGCGGACAGGTCTACCTGCTGATATCGACGCTCACCGGTCCCGACGCGGTGCGCGAGACGGCACGGGCGGCGGGGTTCGAGACGGCCGTCGTCGCCACGGAGTCCCAGCCCTTCGAGCGTCTGCTCGTGCTCGAACTGACCGCCGCGGCGTGACCGAACGCGCGCGCCCGACCCGCTCGTATAACCTGCGGGAATAACAGATAGGAAAATATTAAGTTCAATCATGCCATACCACGGAGTATGCCAGAGATAGTGTCGACGACACCCGGCCTGCATCCGTTACCGGACTGGGCAAAAGACGACCTGGAGGACAGAAAGGGCAACCAGCGGGAGGACCTCATCAGCGGTGACGAGAGCGGGGAGATCACAGAGATATACGCGACAGCCCGCGAGGAACTCGTCGAAACGCAGGAACTCGCAGGACTCGACAGGGTGGCCGAGGGACAGGGCCGGTGGGACGACATGCTCGCGCATCCGCTCACCGTCCACGACAGCGTCGAGACGGGCGGGATCGTCCGCTACTACGACAACAACAACTTCTATCGGGACCCGGTCGTGACAGGTGAGTTGACCCCCGACGGCGACGTCGCAGCGGAACTGGACACCGCCACGGCACACGCCGACAGTCCGGTGCAGGCAGTGCTCCCGGGTCCGTACTCGCTCGCCGACCTGGCGACAGACGAGCACTACGGCGACGAGGCGGCCTTTCTCGACGGCATCGCCGGGTTTCTCGCCGACGAGGCCGGGGCCTTTCCGGACGTAGAGACGCTGTTCCTGCTCGAACCGTCGCTGGTCACCAGTCCGCCCGAGACAGACGACGAGCACGAGCGGGTTCCGGATGCAATCGACACTGTCGCTGACGTGCTCGACGCCGACGTGGTCGTCTACCCCTACTGGGGTGCGCTGGCGGAGAAGACCTACGCCCACGTGATGGACGCCGACATCGACGCGCTGGGGTTCGACCTGGTTTCGGCCCCGGACGACAACGTCTACAACGCACAGGAGTACGGCACGCCGGAGGACGTCGCCCTGGGTGTCGTCGACGGGCAGAACACCCGTGTCGAGTCGCCGGAGACGGTCCGCGAACGCGTCGAGTGGTTCGACGGTCGAACCCCGCAAAACGACTACGGCCGGGTGTACGCGACGACGAACACGGAGACGTTCTACCTGCCGGTGAACCGCTTCGAGGAGAAGATAGACACGCTCGCAACCGCGGCACAACTGACGGAGGTGGAGGCATGACCCGCGAGCAGTTCCGGCCTGACGACCACGACAACGACCACTTCCTGCTCACGACAGTCGTCGGGTCCTACCCCAAGCCAACGTGGCTCCACCGGGCACGAGACCGGCACGAGAACGAGGACAGCAGCTTTGACGACGGGGACTTCCAGGAGGCAAAAGACGACGCGTCGCGGCTCATCACCCACGAGCACGAGCGGGCCGGTATCGACGTCGTGGTCGACGGGGAGATGCGGCGCAACGAGATGGTGGAGTACTTTGCGGGCCGCATCGACGGTTACGAGTTCAACGGGCCGGTGAAGGTCTGGGGGCACAACTACTTCGACAAGCCGAGCGTCGTCGACGAGGTGGCCTACGACGAGGAGTGGCTGGTCTCCGAGTACGAGTTCACCGCCGACGCCGCCACACGTCCGGTGAAGGTGCCGATCACCGGTCCGTACACGCTCGCGCGCTGGTCGTTCAACGAGGTCTACGAGGACGAGGAGACGCTGGCCTACGACCTCGCGGACCTGGTCAACGAGGAGATCGAGGCACTCGTCGAGGCGGGCGCGCGGTACATCCAGATCGACGAACCCGCGCTGGCGACGACACCCGACGACCACGCAATCGTCGGCGAGTGTCTCGAACGCATCACTGCGGACGTCCCCGACGACGTGCGCCTTGGACTGCACGTCTGCTACGGCGACTACTCGCGCATCTACCCCGAGATTCTGGAGTTTCCCGTCGACGAACTCGACGTCGAACTCTGCAACGGTGACTACGAGCAACTGGACGTGTTCAAACAGCCACCGTTCACGAAGGACCTCGCGCTCGGCGTGGTCGACGCCCACGACGCCGAGGTCGAGTCCGTTGCCGAGATAAAGGAAAACATCGAGCGCGGCCTGGAGATTGTGCCGCCCGAGCGGTTGACAGTCAGCCCCGACTGCGGGCTGAAGCTGCTCCCCCGGGAGGTGGCCTACCAGAAGATGGCAAACCTGGTGACCGCCGCCCGCGAGGTGGAGGCCGAACTCGATGCCGGCACGGTCGAGATTGCCGCGCCACAGGCGACCGCGGACTAACCTTCTACACCCAGCGTCGACGCGCACGCCGGCGTCTCACTTTGGTCGAGACTGTCTGTTCTCTCTGCGTTCGGTAATACGCGTTCTCTGTTCGTTCAGGTTGGTCGGCGCTCCGGACAGCAACCCCGACGGGGCCCGCGAGCCCTGTCGGGTTAACCCGAGATGAAATCGTTATCGCGCCAGTCGACACCGTCGTCACCGCCGTCGCTGCTGGGGTCCTCGGCGACAGTCACCGACGCCGGGTGTCGCTCGCCGTCGACGATGCGGGTCGCCTCGATATCCTCGTTGTTGACGGCAACGGCGGTCAACGTTCCCTTCTCGGCGCGCTCTGCGATGGCACACAGCACCTCGAACATCGCGTACTGCAGCGCCGTGTTCTGGAGGACGGTCTCGCGGTCACCCTTGAAACAGGCGTACTCGACGAGCTCTGACTCGATCTCCTCCTCCTCGTCGAGTGTGCCCCACTGCGGGCCGGGACCGCCGTGTGGTGGGCCGCGCTCGTCGGGGTCCTCCTCGTACACCCGGTTCTCGGAGACGCTCGCCTTTAGCTGTGCTGTCGGCGTGTACTTGCTGATGCTGTTGTCCGCGGGGACTGCGCTGATAATCAGCGTGTTGTTTCGCCTCGTTATCTCCACGTCGTCGATTTTGGCGGGCAGGTCGGGTTCCTCGAAGTACTCGTAGACGTCTTCCAGGGGCAGTTCCAGCGTCGAATGTAGTCTGTATACGCGACGTGTCATGGTTACTGGCATTGACTTCGGTCCACCGCCCTGCGTTGTGACCGAATGGTCGGCTGTAACTAAGCGACCCACGCATAAGTCACCTACGGCCCGTCGTCGACAGTCCGGTGCGGGCGGGCCGGACGGCACCTGCCTGCGGTCGGTCTGGATAGTTTTTTGTACGCGAGGGCGAAAGGTGCGTACGTGCTTTCCGTCGAGCTTCACTGTCACTCCGAGGAATCCTACGACGGGCGCGATTCGGTCGATCTCTTGCTGGAGCGGGCCGCCGACATCGGGCTGGACGCCATCGCGGTCACCGACCACGACGAGATCACGGCCAGTCTCGAGGCGGTCGAGCGCGCGCCGCTGTACGACCTTCTGGGGATTCCCGGTATCGAGATATCCACGGCCGCGGGGCACGTACTCGCGCTCGGTATCGAGGAGCGCATCCCACCCGCGCTGACGTTCGCGGACACACTCGCGCGCATCCGCGATGCCGGGGGGGTGGCGGTCGTCCCGCACCCGTTCCAGGAACTCCGCCACGGTGTGCTCGCCGAGATTAGCCGGGACGAACTCGCCGGTGCCGACGCGGTGGAGGTGTACAACTCACGGCTGTTCACCGGGCGCTCGAACCGGCAGGCCCGGCGGTTCGCCCGCGAGCGGGACCTCCCGATGACCGGCGGGAGCGACGCCCACATCGCCGAGATGGTCGGCCAGGCGGTGACCAGGGTGGACCCACCGGAGGTGACCGTGTCGGCCATCCTCGAGGAGATCTGTCAGGGTCGCACCGCGGTCGAGGGCCGCCGGACGCCCTGGCGTATCAGCGCCCGCCAGTTCGCCAGCGGCGTCCACCGCCGCGTTGCCCACCGTCTCCGCGGGTTCGGTCTCTGACGGCCCCCGAACCGACTGTGCATCCCTGCGCTTATGCCGGGCGCAGACAAACGTCGGTCGTGAGCGAACGGAACAACGTTCTGGTCGTGGTTCTGGACTCCGTTCGGGCGAAAAACACCAGCCTCCACGGCTACAGTCGGGAGACGACGCCGTTTCTATCGACGTTTGCCGACCGTTCGACGGTCTACACGCAGGCCCGGGCCCCCGGTATCCACAGCATCGCGAGCCACGTGAGCATGTTCACCGGGGCCCACGTCGAGGAACACGGGGCGACACACCACACGACCGCGATCGACCCGACCCGGACCGTCTGGCACGACCTCGAACGCGAACACGGCTACGCCACCGGCCTGTTCACCAACAATCGCATCGTCTCGAACGCCTCGAATCTCGCCGACTGTTTCGGGCACGTCCACGAACCCAACTACCCGCTGACCGACCGACTGGAGAACCGCATCGACGGCACCGTGCTCAAACGCGCGTACTTCCGGGGCTACGACGGACTCGCCCGCCTCACAGCGGCGCTTGGCTCCGACGACGACGGGACCCGAGCGGACGCCAGCGGGGACGGAGGAGTGCTCGACGGACTGTCGGCGGGGATTGCGGGTAGTGTGGGCAGGGTGGCCGACATCGCGGGTCTGTCGGGGGCGAGCACGGGGTACAAGACGCTGTTCGGCGGCGAGTTCGTCGGCGCGTTTCTCGACTGGGAGGCCCGGCAGGACGGCCCCTGGGCGGCGTGTCTCAACCTGATGGACGCCCACTCGCCGTACGAGCCCCAGTCCGAGTACGACCGGTGGGCGGACGAGCGCAACTGGCGGATACAGAGCGAGGCGAAACCCAGCGTCTGGGAGAGCCTCGACGGGGAGGGGTGGGACCGACTGGCAGCGCTGGAACCGCTGTACGACGGGGCGATTCGTCAGACCGACGCGGTTGTTCGCAAACTGGTGGCGGGGCTCGAACAGCGCGGGTTGCTGTCCGACACACTGCTCGTCGTCACCAGCGACCACGGCGAGGCGTTTGGCGAGCAGAGCCGTCTCCTGCCGGCGGTTCGGCTCAGAGATCACAAGTGGGGGGTTCACGAGGCGCTGACACACGTCCCGCTGGTGGTCAGCTACCCCGGCCAGAGCGAGCACCGTGTCGTGGATGAGGTGGTGTCTCTGACAGACACACCGGCGCTCGTGCGCACGGCAGTCACGGACGATGCCGACGGGGACCCGCTGACCGGCAGTGAGGTGCTCACCTCGACGTTCAGACTCCCCGAACAGAAAACCTCGAAGTACGGCTCCATCGACGACATCGACCGGTACGTCGGCCCGTGGCGGGCGGTGTACGAGACCCGCGAGGACAGCGTCAGGAAGTTCGCCCGGAAAGGCGAGCGGGGGCTCACGCTCGATATCGACGGTCCCCGGGAGACAACGGTGGTCGACCACGACGACGGCGGCCGTGTCGCCGAGGCGTACGACCGACTGGCCGACACCGACCTCGTCACCCAGCAGACCACCGACATCGACGACGACCTCGAGGAGCAACTCGAGGACCTCGGCTACATCCGGTGAGCGGGCGTCCCCGTGTGCGAGTTCGACCGACGAACGAGTAGAGCTACAGGTACGCGGAGTCCCAGCGGGTCGGTTTGCGCGCGTTGCCACAGCCGTCACACTGGATGCGGCCCATCGCGTCCATCGCGTTCGCGAAGTCCTCGCAGCGCGAGCACCAGTAGCCGTAGATGTCCTCGCGGTCGGGTTCGGTGTAGATAACGTGGAACGGCGCGATGGAACCGGTTTCGGTGCTGCTGTGGCTGACGTAGACGGTTTCCCCGTCGATGTCGACCGCCTCGAGGCCGTCCTCGTCGACGTCGGCGTAGACGTGTTCGGCGTAGCTCGTACCGTCGATGTCGACCGCCTCCTCGCCGACCTTCGTGAGCCCCTGTGCCTCGTAGAAGGCGTTGCCGGCCTGGTTGTCCGCGAGCACCCGTCCCTGGAGGGTGTCGATTCCCTGCCCCTCGAGGTGGTCACGGGTCGTGTCGAACAACTGCTGGCCGTAGTTCTCGCCCCGGTAGTCGGGGTCGATATGCAGCCACAGCAACTGGGCGGTGGCCTCGCCCGTGACGACACTCTCCGAGAACCCGACCACCTGGGTGTCCGCCTCGACGACCAGCAGCAACCGCTCGTCGTCGGAGACGATCTCACGCAGTCGGTTCTCGTCGTACCACTCCTCGATTGCGCTGGTGATTGCTCGTGGCCCCAGCGAGTACGATGCCTCAAGCGACCGGCGAGCAACGTCCCTGATTGCCGGGCGGTCGCGCGTACGCGGTTCGCGTATCTCCATGCACAACTGTTCGATGGCCTCCGCAATAAACCCACAGTCGGCCGTCCGTTCGTCGTGCGGGCACCCGTAGCCGGTGGAGATTCCGACCGGCAAGCCGGCACCGTGACCGAATTACGACACGCCTAAGTACACCCGTCGACAACCTGTAATCACAGTCCCGTGGGGTAGTGGCCAATCCTGCGAGCTTCTGGACGGAGCCGAGGCACACTCGTTCCGGGAAACGGCTCGCGACCCTAGTTCGAATCTAGGCGGGACTACTCCGGCGCTCACAGACCGGGAGCGACACGTCAACTCCTCTGTCTCACAGAACCAGCGTCTCGCACTCGACGGCGGACTACGGTCGACGCGTGACTCGGACGACGGCACGGCTCTCACGCTCCGGAGCGACGCAGGAGGCCGAAACCGAACAGGAGCAGAACCGCGACAATCCCGGTTGTCACGCCCAGGCCCGGTCCGAGCCCGTCGCCGCCGTCACCCTCCGCACCTGTTTGCTCACTCGTGACCCGGAGCTCCTCGACATCGGCGTGTTCGTCACTCGACCACGTGACCGTTCCGGACCCCTCGTCGTTACCGTTCGTCTCGATTACCTCTCCCGGCATGTTCACCGTGTACGTCCACTCGAGTTCGCCGAACTGTCCGGAGGCTCCCCCCATTGTGGTGTTGATACCCTCGGTATCGACGTAGGTAATCTCACCGGCATCCTCGTCAACGGTGATATCCACGGGCTCCGCCCCCTCGTCCGAGCCTCCACTGGCGGTGATGCCGACCGTACTCTCGCCGTCGTCACTGATATCGACCGAGTCCCAGTCCGACTCGTTGAACTGATCGTCACCCTCCCCCTCGAAGAGGAACTCACCGACGCTGTCGTACCCCTGGTTCTGCGCCTGTGACTCGGCTGTCTGGTACAACTGCTCTCCCATTTCGACCTCGATACTGAGTTCCTCGATTGTTCCGTCCGATGCGATATCAGCCTCGTACGTCGTTGTACACCCTGCGAGCACGACCACGAGCACCAGGGTGAGTGACACCGCTATCCGTCTTCTGGGGAGATCGTCCCCGATGTTCAGCAGTGTTGCTGTCATGTCTCAGTGTTTCGGCTGAGGTATATAAATTTTCGGGTGCTCCTGGCGCCACACTGGTTCCGAACACTCTTTTCGGCTGGCCATCCTACACTGGCCCATGAATCTGGAACTCGATACCGTCCGGATGGGTGAGACAGGGCTCGAGGTGAGCGAGATTGCCTTTGGAACGTGGCGGTTCGGCCGCGAGACTGCGGCGGGTAACCTGGAGACAGACCGGGAGACGGCCCACGACCTGCTGTCGGCCTACGAGGCCGCGGGCGGGCGCTTTATCGACACCGCGAACGTCTACGGCGGCGGCGACAGCGAGCGGTGGATCGGCGAGTGGCTCGAGGAGCGCACCCGCGAGGAGTACGTCGTCGCCTCGAAGGTGTACTGGCCCACCCGCGAGGACGACCCGAACGCGAGCGGGCTCAACCGCGGGCACCTCCGGCGACAGCTCGACCTGATGCTCGAGCGCCTGGGCACCGACTACCTCGACATCCTCTACATCCACCGCTGGGACGACGACACACCCTCCCGCGAGTTCATGACCACCCTCGACGAGTTCGTCACCTCGGGGCGGGTCCACTATCTCGGGGCCTCCTCGTTCCGGCCGGACACGTGGAAACTGGCACAGGCAAACGAGCGGGCCCGCCATCACGACCGCGAACCGTTCAGCCTGACACAGCCCCGCTACAACCTCGTGGACCGCGAAATCGAGGGGGAGTACCTCGACTTCTGCCGCGAGGAGGGGCTGGCGGTGTTCCCGTGGAGTCCGCTCGCACAGGGCTTTCTCACGGGCAAGTACACCCGCGAGGAGGGGCTCACCGGCGAGTCGACCGCCTCGGACTCGAACCGGTGGGAGGAGCAGTATCTGACCGGCGAGAACTTCGAGACGCTGGACGTGGTCCGGGCAGTCGCCGAGGAGACCGGCGCGACACCCGCACAGGTGGCGCTCGCGTACCACCGCCATCATCCCGACGTCACCGCGCCCCTGGTCGGCGCACGCACCGTCGAGCAGCTCGAGGAGAACCTCCGGGCCGCGACGGTCGAACTCTCCGGGGACCAGTTCGAGCGTCTGGAGGGGTCCAAGGCCGGCCCGTTCGAACGGTTCCTGTGACTGTGCCATGTCTGACAGAGAACTCTCCGCGACGGCGTTCGAGCGCGTCGAACTCGCCCTCGATACGACGTTTACTATCTCGCGTGGCAGCACCGAGCGGACGACGAACCACCTCGTGACGGTGACCGACCGGGCCGGCCGGGTCGGACTCGGCAGCGCGGCACCCGCCCCGTACTACGACGAGGACGGCGACAGCGTCGAGGCGGCCCTGCCGGACCTGCTCGGGGCCGTCGAGTCGGTCGGTGACCCGACCGCACAGCAGGACATCGAGCGCCGACTGGCCGAACAGGCACCCGACGAGGCCGCGGCGCGCGCGGCGGTGTCGATTGCTGTTCAGGACCTGGTGGCCAGACAGCGCAACGAACCGCTGTACCGGGCGTGGGGGCTGAGCCCCGACCGTGCGCCCGTCACGTCGGTGACCGTGGGTATCGACGACCCGGCGGCGATGGCCGAGCGCGCGCGTGCCTGGCGGGAGGCGGGCTACCCGGCGCTGAAGGTCAAACTCGGGACAGACAACGACCGCGCCCGCCTGCGGGCGGTTCGCGAGGCCGCACCCGAGGCCAGCCTGCGCGTCGACGCAAACGGTGACTGGAGCACCGACGAGGCTCTCGACGCGCTGTCGTGGCTCTCCGACCTCGACGTGGCGCTGCTCGAACAGCCAGTGCCCGCCGACACCCACGCCGGCCTGCAACGGGTCACCGAGGCGGCCCCGATGCCCGTCGCCGCCGACGAGTCCTGTGTGACCGCAACCGACGTTCCCGACATCGCAGACGCGGTCGACGTGGTCGTGGTGAAACTGATGAAGTGTGGCGGACTCCGCCCGGCCCACAGACAGATACTGACCGCACACGCCCACGGACTCGACGCAATGCTGGGCTGTATGGTCGAAACCAGCGCCTCCATCGCGGCCGCGGCACACCTCGCGCCGCTCGTGACCTACGCCGACCTCGACGGGGCGTTGCTGGTGGCCGACGACCCCTGCACTGGACCGTCACTCGTGGGGGGACACCTCGACCTGGCTGGCGTCGAGTCGGGAAGCGGCGCACGGCGGCGGTGACAGGAGACAACTCCGGTCGAGTGCTATGGAGACAACTCCGGTCGAGTGCGTCGCCGGACCAGCAGGACCGGCAGTGTTCGTCAGCTCTGGACCCCACTCGCCGACTGGGGAAAGAACTTAACTATCGGGGTTGTATGGCCAGCCAGATAGTATGAAAATAGCGATGATTGGATTCGGGCAGGCCGGCGGGAAGATCGTCGACAGGTTCCTGGAACACGACGAGGTGACCGGGAGCAACATCGTCCGGTCGGCGATTGCGGTCAACACGGCGGAGGCCGACCTGTACGGCCTCGACTACATCCCCGAGGACAATCGGATACTCATCGGCCGGGCCCGGGTGAAAGGCCACGGCGTCGGCGCGGACAACGAACTCGGCGCGGAGATTGCCGAGGAGGACATCGACGAGATACAGAACGCTGTCGACCGGGTTCCGGTCCACGAAATCGACGCGTTCCTCATCGTGGCGGGACTGGGCGGTGGAACCGGGTCGGGCGGCTCTCCAGTGCTCGCGAAGCATCTCAAGCGCATCTACACCGAACCGGTTTATGGGCTGGGCATCCTGCCCGGCACCGACGAGGGCGGCATCTACACGCTGAACGCCGCACGCTCGTTCCAGACGTTCGTCCGGGAGGTGGACAATCTGCTGGTGTTCGACAACGACGCCTGGCGCAAGTCCGGCGAGTCAGTCGAGGGTGGCTACGCGGAGATGAACGAGGAGATCGTCAGGCGGTTCAGCGTGCTGTTCGACGCCGGCGAGGTCAGCGCCGGCGACGACGTCGGCGAGAGCGTCGTCGACTCCTCGGAGGTGATCAACACGCTGGGGAGTGGCGGCATCTCGACGGTGGGGTACGCCGTCGAGGAACTCAACTCCTACGAGTCGGGCGGACTGCTCTCGCGGTTCAGAAACAACAGTGCCGACACCGACTCGGCGAACCTGACCAACCGAATCACGTCGCTCGTCCGGAAGGCCACGCTTGGCCGACTGACGCTGCCGATAAACGACGACGGCGGGCAGTCCGCCGAGCGTGCGCTGATGGTGGTTTCGGGCCCCCCGGAGTACCTCAACAGAAAGGGCATCGAGCGTGGTCGAAAGTGGCTGGAGGAACAGACCGGTAGCATGGAGGTCCGCGGTGGGGACTACCCCGTCGACGAGAAAAACGTCGCCGCGGCGGTGTTACTCTCCGGTGTCCACGACGTCCCGCGAATAAAGGAACTCCAGCAGTGGGCAATCGAGGCCCAGGAGAACATCGACGAGATACAGCAAGAGAGCGAAGCTAATTTAGAGAGCTTGGTCGAAGATGAGGAAGATGAACTGGACCCACTGTTCTAGCCTGGCCCTTGGCGCCGGACTCGTGTTCGTGCTCGTGGTGGGCACGCTCGGAGCGGCCGCCGTCCCCTTCGAGGGTGACCCGCCGGAGTCGGCCGAGGTCGGCGAGGAGCTCGAGGTCGAAGAACTGTCGATGACCGAACCGTTCGCGGTCAGCGGCGGTGACGACTGGATGATGCAGGTCTCGACGGAGCTCGAGAGCCCGCGACTCCAGGTAACGGCCGTTGACGGCGCCGGCAACCCGGTTTTCGAGTCCGATGTCACCCAGAACAGGGTGTTGCTGGAACTCAACGACACCAGCATCAGTGAGGTCAGGCTCGCGGCCCGCGGCGACGTGCCCGAGATTGGCGGCGACGGTCCTGGTTCGTACGACTACGAGAACAGAGCAGCCGAGAACATCACCGTCCTCGCGGTAAACGAGGTGTTCGACGGGCAGGTCAGACCGGTCGAGAACGGCACGTTCGAACTGCACCGGTTCACCCCCGACAGTCGGGAGGCCCGGCAGGCAATCGACAACGCGAGTGCGGCCGCAGAGGAGGCCGACAGCGACAGCGCGCGCGAACGCATCGACGAGGCGATAACGTTCTACAACAGCGGCGAGTTCGCCGACGCTATCGCGGCGGCAAACGACGCCGAGGACACCGCAAACAGCGAGAACGAGAGCCGAAATACGGTGCTCCTGGTCGGTGGCCTGCTGGCCGTGCTCGTCGTGGTTGGCGGTGTCGCCTACTACCTGCGGTCCAGGCAGGCACCGGAGAACAAACTCCAGTAACCCGGTATGCGTGTGGTTGTTCCGTTCGACGCAGACGACCCGAAGACCCGCCTCGCGCCGGTGCTCGGGGCCGGAGAGCGTGCCGCCTTCGCGACGGCGATGCTCCGTGACGTGCTCGAGACGGTCCGTGCGGCCGGACACGAACCCGAGGTGCTCTCGACCGCATCCGCCGGTGTCGACGCGCCGGTGACGGTCGACGAGCAACCGCTCTCGCCGGCGGTCAACGCTGTGCTCGCGGCCCACGACGGCCCGATTGCGGTGGTGATGGCCGACCTTCCGCTGGGAACCCCCGACGCGCTCGCGCGGTTGACCGAATCGGACGCCGACGTCGCGCTCGTGCCGGGACTCGGCGGGGGAACAAACGCGTTTCTCACACGGGACCCGACGTTCCGTGTCGACTACCACGGGGGTTCGTACCGCAAGCACCGCGAGCAGGTGGCCGCGTCGGGGGCGTCGCTCGCGACCGTCGATTCGTTCTGGCTCTCGCTCGACGTCGACGAACCCGGTGACCTGGCCGAGGTGCTCCTCCACGGCGACGGCCACGCCGAGACGTGGCTCCGCGAGGCCGGGTTCGAACTCGCCGCCGACGGGCGCGGACTGGCCGCTCACCGGAACTGAGCCCCTGGTTCACACCAGGTCAGAGTGGACCGGTGCGAACGCGTCGTCGGTGTCGACGTCGCCGCCGGTGTCGGTAACGGCATTGCCCGCGATGCCCTCGGCGAGAAAGTCAGCGAGCGGTGGGCCGACGCTCTCGGGTTCGACCAGAAAGGCGTCGTGGCCGTGGTCGGAGTCGACGACGTGGTGGGCCACGCCGACGTCCGCCCGGCGCATCGCGGCCGCGAGTTCCTCGGCCTGTGCGACGGTGAAATGCCAGTCGGCGGTAAACGACATCACCAGCGCCTCGCCGTCGAACGCCGCGAGCGCGTCGGCGTCGCTCTCGAACCCCGCCGCGAGGTCGTAACTGTCCATCGCGCGGGTCAGATACAGGTAGGCGTTTGCGTCGAACCGCTCGACGAACGTCTCGGCCTGGTAGTCGAGATACGACTCCACGTCCCGGTACGGAAAAAACTGCCCCGCCGGGTCCGTCGGGAACGAGCGGGCTGCGTCCCGACCCGCCCCGCGGCGGCCGAACTTGCGGTCCATCGACTCCTTCGAGAGGTACATCACGTGGCCCAGTTGGCGCGCGACCGCGAGGCCGTCGTCGGGGTGGGTGTCGCCGTAGTAGGCCCCCTCCTGCCAGTCCGGGTCGGTGGTGATAGCCCGGCGCGCGATTGCGTCGAGCGCGAGACACTGCGGGTCGAGACGGCCGGCGGCCGCAATCGGCGCGATGCGCTCGACGTGGTCGGGGTGTTTTTTCGCCCACTCCAGGACGTTCATCCCGCCGACGCTGCCGCCGGTCACCAGATGCAGGTGGGGCACGCCGAGTTCGTCCAGCAGCAGGCGCTGACACTCGGTCCAGTCGGTGACCGTCACCGCCGGGAACGACGTCCCGTAGGGGTCGTTCGTCTCGGGGTTCGTCGCCGGCGGCCCGCTCGTCCCGTAGCAAGACCCCGGCACGTTCGCACAGACAACGTAGTACTCGGTGGTGTCGACCGCCTTTCCCGGGCCGACGATGTCGTTCCACCAGGCCCGGGCCTGTCCCGCGGTCCCCTCACCGCCGGCCCCCGCGACGTGTTGGCTGCCGGTCAGGGCGTGACAGACCAGCACCGCGTTGTCCCCCGTGAACTCGCCGTAGGTTTCGTAGGCCACCTCCAGGTTGGGAATCGACCGGCCACACTCGAACTCGAACGCACCCAGCGAGACGCTGTTGCGCTCGACCGTGACACTCCGGTTGCCGCTCATCGGTGCGCCACCTCGAGTGTCCTGTCCAGGTCCGCCAGGATATCGTCGACGTCCTCGATACCGACAGAGAACCGCACCATGTCCGGGCGCACGCCGGAGGCCCGCTGTTCCTCCTCGTCGAGTTGCGCGTGGGTGGTGCTCGCGGGATGGGTGAGCACCGTCTTCGCGTCGCCGATGTTGGCCAGAAACGAGGCGAGGTCGGCCTCCTCACAGACCGTCCGTGCGGCGTCGAACCCACCGACCGGGCCGAACGCCACCATCCCGCCGAACCCGCCATCGAGGTACCGCCGGGCGTTGTCGTGGGTCTCGTGTGACTCCCGGCCGGGAAACCGTACCCACGCCACATCGGGGTGGTCCGCGAGGAACCCGGCGACGCAGGCGGCGTTCTCGCAGTGCCGTTCCATGCGCACGGCGAGTGTCTCGGTCCCCTGCAGTGTCGCCCACGCGTCGAAGGGGCTCTGCCCGTCACCGAGCGTCCGGAGCGCGCGCTGGCGGGCAGCCACCGCGAGCGCGCGGTCGCCGAACCGGTCGGCGAAGGTAACCCCCTCGAACGCGGGGTTCTCCCCGCCGAGTTCCGGGAACCGCTCGGGGTGGTTACCCCACGGGAACGACCCGCCGTCGACGAGCACACCACCGACGGTGGTGCCCGAACCGTGTATCCACTTCGTCGTCGACTCCCAGACGATGTCCGCGCCGTGTTCGAACGGGCGACACAGGTACGGCGTGGCGAAGGTGTTGTCGACGAACAGCGGGACGCCCTGCCCGTGGGCCACCTCGGCCACCGCGGCCAGGTCCGGCACCACGAGCGACGGGTTGGCGATTGTCTCGCAGTGGACGTACGCCGTCGACCCGTCGATGGCCTCGGCGTAGGCCGACGGGTCGAGCGTGTCCACGTAGCGCACCTCGATGCCGCGCCGGGTCGCCATGTTCGAGAAGTACGAGTGGGTCCCCCCGTAGATGGAGGCCGCCGAGACGATGTTGTCGCCCACGCCCGCGAGCACCGAGGTTGCGGCGTCGAGTGCGGCCATCCCCGACCCGGTGGCGACGGCGGCCGTCCCGCCGGTCAGACTGGCCAGTCGCCGCTCCAGCATTGCCACCGTCGGGTTGTCGAACCGCGAGTAGACGTTCCCCTCCTCGCGCAGCGCGTACCTGTCGGCGGCCGTCGCCGCGTCCTCGAAGACGTAGGAACTGGTCTGATAGATCGGTGGGGCTCGCGCCCCCGTCGCCGGGTCCGGGTGTTCCTGCCCGGCGTGGAGACAGCGCGTACCGAATCTCCGGTCGTCTCTGTCCGCCCGTGGGCGGTTCTCGCCGTCGTCGGTCATGTGTAGTTGCTCTGTCTCTGGCTTCCTGTGCCCTTCGGTCGCGCCTCTGTGGCCGCTGACCCACTCTGTTCGTCAACGTCTATGTTCACAGCTCATATATATCTGTCTGTTTATAACCAGGGGTTACCGCGTGCTGAGTTCGTCGGCATCCCGGACGATGCGGGTCTCGGCCTCGCCGCTGGAGACCTCGTTGACGAGGTCGTAGAAGTCGTTTTGCATACCCGCGGGGAACTCCACGACCCCGATCCAGGAGCCGTCGGGTTGCCACTCCTCGCGCTGGAGGTCACCGAACTCCCGGACCTTCGCCTGCCCGCTACCGGCGTGGTCTGCGGGGAGCTGTGCCGCGACGGTCATCGTGTCGAACCGGATCGGGATAACCGGCCGCAGTACGTCGAGTGCCTCGTCGACCTGGCTCTCGACGGGTTCCATCGGGTCGACCCGGAACTTCGTCTCCTCCAGGGCGGACTCGATGCGCTCGGGTGGGTGTGGCGCGTCGTCCATCTGTGGGTTGACCGCGTTGCGCGCGATGTGGTTGATGAGCTGTTTGTGCTTCTGTTCTTGCATCTCGCGGCGCTGCTCGGCTGTTATCTGTATCTCGCCGCGCTCGATGACCTCGGGGATGATACTCAGGGGCTCGGTGCTCTCGAACACCTCCTCCAGCGCCGACTCCGGTGGCCGGTCGCCGCTGGATGCGTCCTCGAAGACGTCCTCCGCGGCGATGACCTCCTCGAGTTCGCCCTCGAACTCGCCGCGCTTGATCGAAAGTGCCGCGTCCGGGTCCACCAGCACCTCGAACCGCTCGCCGTGGGATTCGAGCCGGGCCGTGACCGCCTCGTCCAGCGATATCATACCTGGATACTACTTCCGGGCGGGTTAAAGATGTTCGTGACACCTGTCGCTACCCGGAGAGACACTGTGACAAAACTGCTTTGTCCAGAGCCGCCGTACCAGCGACGGTATGGGTGCGGAGAGCCAGGAGTCAGTTCCCGGAAGACAGTTCGAACTGGCGAGACTGTCACTGTACGCGCTCGTTGCGCTGGGTTCGCTGGGACTCGGTGTCCTGCGCGGCGAGGGTCACTGGGTGCTCACCGGTGTACTCGCGGCGGGCGGGGCTGTGGACCTACTCCCCGTTGACAGGGCCGTGGACCGCCTCTGTGAGACAGACAGACAGCGGCGACAGCTCCGCTGGGCCGGTGTTTTTGCTCTCCTGACAGGCGCACTGGCCTACACCGCTCTCGTATTGTAAGCCACACCGACACATCGTCTCTGACCGCTCACGCCGCACTGATCGTCTCCTGGTAGGAACCGAACTGGTCCTCGAAGACGCCCATAATCTCGCCCATCGTGGCGTAGACCTTCACCGCGTCGACGATGACGGGCACGACGTTGTCGCCGTTGCGGGTGGCCGCCTGGAGGTCCGCGAGCGCGGCCTCGACGGCCTCGTCGTCACGTTCCTTCTTGACCGTGGCGAGGCGCTCGCGCTGGTGCTCCTGGACGTCCTCGTCGACCGTCAGGATGTCCGGTTCGGTGTCCTCGTCGGTTTCGTAGGCGTTGACCCCGACGACGGTCTCCTCGTCGGCCTCGACGCGTTGCTGGTACTCGTAGGCGGACTCCTGTATCTCGCGCTGGAAGTAGCCCTCCTGGATACCCGTCAGGACGCCCTCCCGCATCGACCCGTTGCCCATCTCCCGGATCTCCTCGATGTAGGCCATCGCCTCG
Organism: Halovenus sp.; assembly: GCA_028275145.1. Classification (GTDB taxonomy): domain Archaea; phylum Halobacteriota; class Halobacteria; order Halobacteriales; family Haloarculaceae; genus Halovenus. The sequence goes on from JAQCNG010000218.1 coordinate 19,799, forward strand.
GTTTCGACCTCGTCGGTCAGCGACTCGACAGCGAACGACCCCCCGAGCGGGTCGACGATATCACCCACACCGGACTCCTCGGCGAGTATCTGCTGGCTGCGCAGTGCCACCCGGACGGCCTCCTCGCTTGGCAGCGCGAGTGCCTCGTCGTAGCTGTTGGTGTGGAGACTCTGGGTCCCGCCGAGAACGGCCGCCAGCGCCTGCACGGTCACGCGGGCGACGTTGTTCAGCGGCTGCTGGGCGGTCAGCGACTGGCCCGCGGTCTGTGTGTGGAACTTCAGTTTGCGGGCCTCGTCGCTCTCCGCACCGTACCAGTCGGCGGTGATGCGCGCCCAGATGCGCCGCGCGGCGCGGAACTTGGCGACCTCCTCGAACAGCGAGTTGTGCGAGTTGAAGAAAAACGACAGCGTCGGCCCGAACTCGTCGATGTCCAGCCCGCGCTCGATGCAGTCCTCCACGTAGGCCATCCCGTCGGCGAGGGTAAAGGCCAGTTCCTGCACCGCGGTCGACCCGGCCTCCCGGATGTGGTAGCCCGAGATGGAGACGGGCTTGAACCTCGGCGTCTCCTCGACGGAGAACTCGATGACGTCGGAGACGAGTCGCAGCGACGGCTCCGGCGGAACGACCCACTCTTTCTGTGCGATAAACTCCTTGAACATGTCGTTCTGGAGGGTCCCACGCACCTGTTCGCGCGGGACACCCTGCCTGTCGGCCAGCGCGACGTACATCGCGTAGACCACCGGCGCACTCGGGTTGATTGTAAACGAGGTCGACACCTCGTCGAGGCTGATTCCGTCGAACAGAATCTCCATGTCCCGCAACGTGTCCACCGCGACGCCCTCCTTGCCCACCTCGCCCTCGCTCATGCGGTGGTCCGAGTCGATACCCATCAGCGTCGGCATGTCAAACGCCGTCGAGAGCCCCGTCTGACCCTCGTCGATGAGGTAGTGGAACCGCTCGTTTGTGGCCTCGGCCGTGCCGAAACCGGCGAACTGGCGCATCGTCCAGGTGCGTCCGCGGTACATCGTGGGGTAGACCCCGCGGGTGAACGGCGGTTCTCCCGGAAAGCCTATCTCCTCCTCGTAGTCGATGTCGGCGACATCCTCCGGGGTGTAGAGTCGGTCGACCTCCAGATTCGAGACGGTCGCAAACCGGTCCTGGCGCTCGCCGTACGCGTCGAGCACCGGGTCCAGACTGTTGTGCTCCCAGTCCTCGTGACTCTCGCGTATCGCCGCCAGGTCGTCCTCGTCGAACATACGCCGGAGTTGGAGAGGCA